>CAKTZW010000389.1 GCA_934636065.1 uncultured Labedella sp. | reverse complement strand
TCGCGACGTGCGTGCGGCGGGCCGGGCTGCCCCTGGCCCTGCACGGCCCGTGCGATGACGCGACGCGTGTTCGTGTCGACGACGGGATGCCGGTCCCCGAACGAGAACACCGCGACGGCTCGCGCGGTGTAGTCGCCGATGCCGGTGAGCGCGAGGAGCGCGTCGACCTCGCGCGGCACCTCGCCGCCGTGCCGTTCCGTGATCTGCACCGCTGCGGCGTGCAGCCACAGCGCCCGGCGCGGGTAGCCGAGGTTGGCCCATGCGCGAACGGCGTGGCCGGGGGGCGCCGCGGCGAGGTCGGCCGGTGTCGGCCAGCGCTCGAGCCACTCCTCGAGCCGGGGGATGACGCGGGCGACGGGCGTCTGCTGCAGCATGAACTCGCTTACGAGCGTGCCCCACGCACTGAAGCCGGGGCGACGCCACGGCAGGTCGCGGTGGTGCTCCCGGTACCAGTCGGCGACGGGACCCGCGATCGCCGCGGGGGTCGGGAGTCCGTCGTCCACCATCCTTCGACTCTAAACGCCGGTCGTCCTCGGGTACCGTCGCGCCGCCGCCGCGGCTTACGGGGGCCGCTCGCGGGTAGGCTCGAGTCATGACCATCGAGACTCCGACGCGCCTCTCGCTGCAGCGCGAACTGCGCGACGAGGTGCTCCTCCACTACGGCTCCGGTCGTCCCGTGGTCGCGGTCGACGGCCTCGACGGATCGGGAACGGCGGCCTTCGCCGACGGTCTCGCCGAGGCGTTCCGCTCGGCCGGGCACGCCGTCGAGCGCGCCGGCCTCGTCGACTTCCCCGGCGCCGGAGACCGAGGCGACGCACAGGTCGACGCCGAGGCGTTCCGGCGCATCCACGTGACGCCCTTCCGGCGGGGTGGCGACGCGACGTTCCGTACCCGGCCGGACGGCGACGAGCGGACGGCGCCAGCCGACACGGTGCTCATCGTCGACGGACCGTTCCTCCACGGACCGGATCTCCTCGGCATCTGGAACTATTCCGTCTTCCTCGACGTTCCCAGCGCGTCGGCGCCCGAGGAGCAGCGACGCTACCTCGCCGCGGTCCGACCCCGGACGCGCGCCGTCGCCATCGTCGACAACGTCGATCCGGAGCGCCCCGTGCGCCGCTTCGCCGACAGCTGCTGACGCCGTGCCGAACGGAATCCTCCTCGTCGACAAACCCGGCGGGATGACGAGCCACGGCGTCGTCGCGCGCGTACGCCGCCTCGCCGGGACCCGGAAGGTCGGCCACGCCGGGACGCTCGACCCCATGGCGACGGGGCTTCTCGTGCTCGGGCTCGGTGCGTCGACCCGCCTGCTCACGTGGCTCGTGGGCGCCGACAAGGAGTACCTCGCGACGATCCGGCTCGGCAGCACGACCGTGACGGACGACGCCGAGGGCGACGTCGTGGAGACCGCTCGCCCGGAGACCGTCGCCGCCGTCTCGGACGGCGGCATCCGCGTCGGCATCGCGGCGCTGACGGGCGAGATCAAGCAGGTCCCGTCGTCCGTGAGCGCCATCAAGGTCGGCGGGGTGCGCTCGTACACCAAGGTGCGCGAGGGAGAAGAGGTCGATCTCCCGGCGCGTGCCGTCACCGTGTCGGCGTTCGAGGTGCTCGAGCAGCGTCGATCGACGGACGCGATCGATCTCGACGTCCGCGTCGTCTGCTCGAGCGGCACGTACATCCGCGCGCTCGCCCGTGTCCTCGGGAGCGGTCTCGGGATCGGCGGGCATCTGACGGCGCTGCGGCGCACGCGCATCGGGGCGTTCCCGATCGCCGAGGCCATGACCCTCGACGCGCTCGCGGAGGCCGTCGACGACACGGGGTCCTCCGTCGCCGCCGCGCTCCTCCCGCCGGCGGAGGCCGCCGCGCGCTTCCTGCCCGTCCTCGCCCTCGACACCGACCAGGCGGTGGACCTCGGACACGGCAAGACCGTCGCGGTCGAGCCGAGCGCAGCCCCTCCCGACGTCCCGCTCGCGGCCGTCGCCCCCGACGGCCGGCTCGTCGGCATCGCGCGCGTCGAGCGCGGCTCGCTCCGCAGCGTCGTGAACTTCCCGCCGGAGCCGGCGCCGTGATCGACTGGCTCACAACCGTGCAGGTGGCCGTCGCGGTCGTGGCGGGACTGCTGTGCCTCGCGCTCGGCTTCGCCGGCCGGAAGCCGAGCGATCTCACCCTCGGTGCGGCGGCGGTCGTCGAGGTGCTCCTGATCGTGCAGCTCGTCGTCGCGATCATCGCCCCGAGCGCGGGCAACACCCCGACGGGCGACCCGTTCGAGTTCGCCCTCTACCTCGGCTCGGCGATCCTGCTGCCGATCGGAGCCGCCTTCTGGGCGCTCGTGGACCGCACGAAGTGGGCGACCGTCGTCGTCGGGGTCGCCCTGCTCGCGATCGCGGTCATGGTCTACCGCATGCACCAGATCTGGTTCGTTCAGGGCGGATAGACTGGGGGTTCTATGACCGCGTCATCCTCTCCGTCCACGCGCCCCGCCGTCTCGGGCGTCGGTCGGGTCCTCGTCGTCGTGTACGCGATCCTCGCGCTCGCCGCGACGGGACGGTCGTTCTACCAGATCGTGTCCAAGTTCGAGGAGGCGCCCGTCGCCTACTCCCTCTCGGCTGTCGCCGCGGTCGTGTACATCGTCGCGACGATCGCGCTCGTCGTGCCGGGGGAGCGGTGGCGGCGGATCGCCATCGCGACGATCGGCTTCGAGCTGCTCGGTGTGCTCGTCGTCGGCGTCCTGAGCCTCACGGCGCGGGACCTGTTCGCGCACCCGTCGGTGTGGAGCGGCTTCGGCGTCGGCTACCTCTTCATCCCCCTCGTCCTCCCCGTGCTCGGACTGCTCTGGCTGACGCGCGGACGACGAGCGGCCCCGGCGGACGCTGTCGACCGTGAGGACGTGCGGCACGCATGATCGTCTTCACCGGGCCCGAGACGGTGCCGGAGGGATTCGGGCCCTCCGCGGTCACGATCGGCAAGTTCGACGGCGTGCACGCCGGCCACCGCGCCGTCATCGGCCGGCTCCTGTCCGACGCGCGCGCCGCGGGTCTCGCGAGCGTCGTCGTCACGTTCGATCGTCACCCGCTCGCGCTCCTGCGTCCGGAGCTGTGCCCCGAGCCACTCGTGGGCGTCGAGCAGAAGCTGCGACTGCTCGGCGAGACGGGGGTGGACGCGACC
>CAKTZW010000388.1 GCA_934636065.1 uncultured Labedella sp. | reverse complement strand
GTCCTGCCCGTCGAGCCCGACCGCGAGGTCGCCGTGCGCGTTGATGAGGTCGACGAGGTCGCGATTGACCTCGTCGCGCAGCACGTCGCGCACGACGGTGATCGCCTCGGTCGTCGTGACGCGATAGCCGCCCTTGAACTCGCTCTCGATGCCGAGTTCCTTGAGCCGCGCGCTGATCTGAGGACCGCCGCCGTGCACGATGACCGGACGGAGCCCGACGAGCCGGAGGAACACCATGTCCTCGGCGAAGGTCGCCTTGAGCTCGTCCGAGACCATGGCGTTGCCGCCGAACTTCACGACGACGGTCGCCCCCGAGTAGTGGGCGAGCCACGGGAGCGCGTCGATGAGGACCTCGGCCTTCGCGATCGCGTCGGCCTGACTGATGGGGCTGTGATCGATCGTCGACATCAGCTGGAGTACGCGCTGTTCTCGTGCACGTAGTCGTGCGTGAGGTCGTTGGTGAGGATCGCCGCCGACGCGTCGCCCTCCTTGAGGTCGATGAGGACGTCGACCTCGCGGCCGGTCAGGTCGACGAGCTCGCGCGGCTGGTCCGGTCCGCCGTTCGAGCACACCATGACGCCGTTCATGGACACGTCGACGACGTACGGGTCGAACGCGGCCGCTGTCGTGCCGATCGCCGCGAGGACGCGGCCCCAGTTGGGGTCGTTGCCGAACACCGCCGCCTTGAAGAGGTTGTTGCGCGCGACGGAGCGGCCGACCTCGACCGCGTCGTCCTCGGACGCCGCTCCGACGACACGGATGGCGATGTCGTGGCTCGCGCCCTCGGCGTCGGCCTGGAGCTGCGCGGCGAGGTCGAGGCACAGCTCGGTGAGGGCCGCGCCGAACGCGGCGGGCGACGGGGAGACGCCGGACGCACCCGAGGCCATCAGGGTGACCTGGTCGTTCGTCGACATGCAGCCGTCAGAGTCGAGCCGATCGAAGGAGACGCGCGTCGCTGCCCGCAGGTGCCCGTCGAGCTCGTTCGACGACAGCGCGGCGTCCGTCGTGATGACGACGAGCATCGTCGCGAGGCCGGGGGCGAGCATGCCCGCTCCCTTCGCCATGCCGCCGATCGTCCAGCCGTCGCCCGCGCGCACCGCGGTCTTGGGCTTCGAGTCCGTCGTCATGATCGCCCGGGCCGCGTCGTCGCCGCCGTCTGCGGCGAGCGCCACGGTCGCTGCCGTGACACCGGCCGTGAGCTTGTCGCGGTCGAGCTGGTCCCCGATGAGGCCCGTCGAGCACACGAGCACGTCACCGGCCGAGACGGAGAGCTCCGCCGCCACCGCCTCGGCGGTCGCATGGGTCGTCTGGAAACCCTGCGCCCCGGTGAAGCAGTTCGCGCCACCGGAATTGAGCACGATCGCGCTCGCGACGCCGTCGGCTATCACCTGCTGCGACCAGATGATGGGGTTGGCCTTCGCCCGGTTACTCGTGAACACGGCCGCGGCGTTCTGCTGCGGTCCGCGGTTCACGACGAGCGCGAGGTCCTCGGCGCCCGAGCTCTTGAGGCCGGCGGCGACTCCCGCCGCCTCGAATCCTGCCGCTGCCGTCACGCTCACGGTGCCACTCCGTTCACACTGAGTCCGGTCGCCTCGTCGATGCCGAGGGCGATGTTCGCCGACTGGATGGCGGCCCCCGCCGTCCCCTTCGCGAGGTTGTCGACGGCCGTCACGACGACGACGCGTCCCGCGGCCTCGTCGACCGCGAGGCCCATGAGGGCGACGTTCGCCCCGAGCACGTCGGCCGTGCGCGGGAACTCGCCCTCCGGGAGGAGCTCGACGAAGCGCTCCCCGGCGTACGCCGACTCCCAGGTCGCGCGCACCTCGGCGGCACTCGTGCCGGCCGCGATGCGGGCGGTGGAAGTCGCGAGGATGCCGCGCGACATGGGGACGAGCACCGGGGTGAAGGAGATCGTGACCTCGGCGGCGCCCGCCGCGCGCAGGCTCTGCGCGATCTCCGGGATGTGCCGGTGCGTTCCCCCGACCGCGTAGGGATTGGCGCTGCCGAGGATCTCGCTCGCGAGCAGGTTGAGCTTGAGGCTCTTCCCGGCTCCCGAGGGCCCGACGGCGAGGACCGACACGAGGTCGGTCGACTCGACGACGCCGGCCGCGATGCCGGGAGCGAGGGAGAGCGCGACCGTCGACGCGTTGCATCCGGGGGCGGCGATGCGCGAGGCACCGATGAGACGCTCGCGCTGCTTCTTGCCCGCCTCGATCGGAAGCTCGGGCACGCCGTAGTCCCACGCGCCGAAGTACTCGCCGCCGTAGAAGGCCGCCCAGTCGGCGTCGTTCACGAGCCGATGATCGGCCCCGCAGTCGACGACGAGCGTGGAGTCGTCGAGGCCGGCCGTCACCGCTCCGGAGGCCCCGTGGGGCAGGGCCAGGAACACGACGTCATGGCCGGAGAGCGTCTCGGGCGTCGTGTCCACGAGGACGCGGTCGGCGAGCGAGCGCAGGTGGGGCTGGACGGAGCCGAGCCGCTGACCGGCGTTGCTGTGCGCCGTCAGGGTGCGGATCTCGAAGTCGGGATGGGCGTCGAGCAGTCGGAGCAGTTCGCCCCCGGCATAGCCGGATGCACCGGCGACGGCCACGGAATAGGACATGGTTCCACCTTATTGAGTGAGACGGTCGGTCGAAGATCGGGCGACGCGTCTCGGACCCGTTGCGGGTCTCCCGGCGTCGCCTACCGTCGCTCGGCGAGGAGGCGTCGACGCAGCGCACGGGCGAAGCCCGGTGCCGGGGTGCTGCGGACGAGGGAAGCCATGCGGGACAGCGTACTACCTGGATGCGTGGGCCCGCGAATCCCCCGCTGCCCGTCGACCGTCTCTCGAGCGAGGCGCTCTACGCTGGAGGCTTTCGCCCCACCTCCGTGGAAGGTCCATCATGACGACACCCGCGCTCCGGACGTCCCTCCCCGTGTCCGCTCCGATCACTCGAGAGCTCGGCTCGTGAGGGCCATGGTCTACGAGCGCGTCGGCGGCTCCGTCGAGGTGCGAGAGGTCGCGGATCCCGTCGCACCGGTCGGCGGCGTCGTCGTGAGGGTCAGCGCGTCGGGGCTCTGCCGCAGCGACTGGCACGCGTGGGCGCACGGCGACGACATGGTGACCTTCCCGCACGTGCCCGGCCACGAGTTCGTGGGCACGATCGTCGCAGTCGGCGCGAACGTCGACCGGTG
>CAKTZW010000387.1 GCA_934636065.1 uncultured Labedella sp. | reverse complement strand
TCAACGGGCTCTTCATGGTCATGGAGGACCAGCTCGGCGTCGGCGACGTCGTGGACCTCGGGCCGGCCACCGGGGTCGTCGAGGCCGTCGGCATCCGCATCACGCAGGTCCGCGACGTCAACGGCACGCTGTGGTTCGTGCGCAACGGCGAGATCCTCCGCGTCGGCAACATGTCGCAGGGCTGGGCTCGCGTCATCGTCGACCTCGCCGTGCCCTACGACGTGGACGTCGATGTGGTCCAGGATCGCCTGCTCGAGACCGCCTCGGCTCTCGCGAAAGAGCCGAAGTGGCGCACTCGCATCATGGAGCGTCCCGAGTCGTGGGGGCTCGAGTCCATCTCCGAGGAGGCCCTCGTGGTCCGGCTCGTCATCAAGACACGGACGAGCGCCAAGGACGACGTCGCGCGCGAACTACGCGCGCGACTGAAGTCGGCCATGGACCAGATGGACGTGAAGCTGCCGTCGCTCAAGAGCGTGGTGCTGTCGGGCTTCGACGGAGCCGCGAGCATCTCGGGCGCGCGGCCGCCCCGGACGAAGCCCGTCGGGGTCGTCGAGCCGCCGACCCCGAAGCGGTCGCCGCGGAAGGCGAAGGCCGCTCCGGTCGTGAAGGACCCGGCGCCGGAGCAGACCTCCCCGACTGAGAAGGGAACTCCGAGCGATGGGTGACCTGCTGGCGAAGAGCTTCTACGACGATGTGGGCGGACGGCCCGTCTTCGAGAAGCTCGTGTCCGAGTTCTACCGGGGCGTCGCCACGGATCCCGTCCTGAAGCCGATGTACCCCGAGGAGGACCTCGGACCCGCCGCTGAGCGGCTCCTGCTGTTCCTCGAGCAGTACTGGGGCGGGCCCACGACGTACGGCGAGACCCGGGGCCACCCGCGGCTGCGAATGCGCCACATGCCATTCCGGGTGAATCCGGACGCTCGTGACCGCTGGCTGGCGCACATGCGCGTCGCGGTCGACACCCTCGGGCTGTCCCCTCTGCACGAGGCGGAGCTCTGGTCCTACCTCGAGCGCGCCGCCCACGCGATGGTCAACACCTTCGAGGAGTGAGCCCGCGGTCGATGGTTCCGCGGCCTCCGCGCTGACGTCGGGCCCCGAGGCGTCATACGATCGGGGGAACGCCCAGCGACGAAGGAGTCCGCATGAGTGACGGCCGAGCGACCACCGATCCCCATTCCGCCGACGCGGTCGTCGTCGGAGCCGGCCTCGCCGGCCTCGTGGCCGCGACCGAGATCGCCGAGCACGGGCGCAGCGTCATCGTGCTGGATCAGGAATCCGAGGCGAGTCTCGGCGGCCAGGCCTGGTGGTCCTTCGGGGGGCTCTTCCTCGTCGATTCCCCGGAGCAGCGTCGGATGGGCGTCCGCGACTCCGTCGACCTCGCGTGGGCGGACTGGGAGGCGACGGCGGGCTTCGACCGCGAGGAGGACCTCTGGCCGCGCCGGTGGGCCCGCGCCTACGTCGAGTTCGCCGCCGGGGAGAAGCGGTCGTGGCTCCGCCAACTCGGTGTCGGCTTCTTCCCCATCGTCGGCTGGGCCGAACGCGGCGGCGCGGGGCCCGATGGTCCGGGCAACTCGGTCCCGCGGTTCCACGTCACCTGGGGCACCGGACCGGCCGTGCTCGCCCCGTTCCTCGCCCGAACCGCCCGTCACGCCGAGACAGGCCGGATCCGCGTGATGCACCGCCATCGCATGGACCGCATCGACACGACGGACGGAGTCGCCACCGGCGTGAGCGGCGCCGTCCTGGAGCCGACAACGGCGGTACGAGGCACCAGCTCCTCCCGTGAGGTGGTCGGAGACTTCGAGGTGCGAGCGCAGGCCGTGGTCGTCACGACCGGTGGCATCGGGGGCTCGCCCGAACTCGTCCGGCGGTACTGGCCGGAGCGGCTGGGACCCGCGCCGCGCGCCATGCTGTCGGGAGTCCCCGCCCACGTCGACGGCCGCGGGTGGGGACTCGCCGCCGACGCCGGAGCCCGCCTCATCGGGACCGATCGCATGTGGCACTACACAGAGGGGATCACGAACTGGGATCCGGTCTGGCCGTCCCACGGCATCCGCATCCTGCCGGGTCCCTCCTCGCTCTGGCTCGACGCGACAGGGCGGCGACTCCCCCACCCCTACTTCCCCGGCTTCGACACGCTCGGGACGCTCCGCCACATCCTCTCGACGGGATACGAGCACAGCTGGTTCGTGCTGACGCAGAAGATCATCGAGAAGGAGTTCGCGCTCTCGGGGAGCGAGCAGAACCCGGACCTGACCGGGAAGGACCTCCGGCTTCTCGCGAAGCGTCTCGGTTCAGGCGCCCCCGGACCCGTCGAGGCGTTCACGGAGCGCGGGGTCGACTTCGTCGTCTCGCGGAACCTCTCCGGGCTGCTGGACGGGATGACCGCGCTCTCGCCGGAGGCGCCGCTCGACCGCGACGAGGTGACCCGGGCCATCCGCGCCCGCGACCTCGAGTCCGTCAACCCGTTCTCGAAGGACCCGCAGCTCACGGCCGTCGCGTCGGCCCGCCGATACCGCGGGGACCGCATCCTCCGCGTCGCGACTCCGCATCGGCTGCTCGACCCGTCGGCCGGTCCGCTCATCGCTGTGAAGCTCCACGTGCTCAGCCGGAAGACCCTCGGCGGCATCGAGACGGATCTGGACGGCCGCGTCCTCGACGGTGACGGAGAGCCGATCGGTGGACTCTTCGCTGCGGGAGAGGTCGCGGGCTTCGGCGGAGGCGGGATGCACGGCTACCGCGCGCTCGAGGGCACGTTCCTGGGCGGGTGCCTGTACTCGGGCCGCACGGTCGGACGCAGCGTCGCCGCCGCCGTCTGACCGCCCGCCGAACGTCGGTCAGACCACGCCGCGTCGCGCGAGGACGTGTCCCCGGCGGGGGCTCAGCCGCACCCACGGTCCGCTGACGAGGACCGGGACGTCCTCGGTCCCCTCGGCGAGGAAGCCGAAGGCGTCGGCGGCGAACGCCGCGCCGGCCGGGATGTCGTCGCGACCGTCGATGGACCGCGTCCACACCGCCTGCCGGACGGAGTGGACGATGTGGTCCCCCGCGGCCGTCGGTACCGCCTTCGCCACCTCCACGGCACCGCGCCGGGCGTGGTCCGTCAGGAGCGCGGCCGGCACGGAGCCGCGGCGAACTCACATGATGCTTTTCACCACGCGCAAAGTTTGAAACCGGGCGCATG
>CAKTZW010000386.1 GCA_934636065.1 uncultured Labedella sp. | reverse complement strand
CCGGCGTCTCGACCCACATCTCCCCGCTCGAGCGGGGAGCGTTCGCGTCGCTCGAGAGCGCCGGCCTCAGCGACGTCGTCCGGCCCCTCGTCCCCACCGGTTACACGTTCTGGGACTACAAGCAGCTGCGCTTCCCGCGCAACGAGGGCATGCGGATCGACTTCGTCCTGGGGTCGCGCGCGTTCGCCGATCTCGTCACCGGCGCCTCCATCGAGCGGGAGCAGCGCAAGGGCGATGCCCCGAGCGACCACGTGCCCGTCGTCGTGGAGCTCGAGGTCGAGCCGGAGGACGACGAGGACCGCCCGATGATCTTCGGCTGAGCCCTCCGCGCCGTATCCCATCCGCCCGGTCGAGGACAGCCCCCGCCCGTCCGGCGACGGCTCCGTAGGGTCGATCGGGTGATCCTCCTCTTCGGCACTCGACTCGGCTCGACGATCGTCGCGATCGTCTCCTTCGTCTGCCCGTTCTGCTCGAAGGACGTCGCACAGCGCGTCGTCAAGCTCGTGAACAGGTTCACCCTCTTCTTCATCCCGCTGTTCCCCGTGTCGACGCGGTTCGTCAACGAGTGCACGAACTGCGGCGGCGTCACGGCCCTCTCCCGCGAGCAGGCCGAGAACGCCGTCGCGTGGGCGCGCACCGACCGCGCGCGCTGACTCTGGGGAGCGGTCGGGCGCTCGATCACGGCACCGGAGCGCTTTCGACAACGCTCACGCTGACGGTATGGCGATAGTCGGGAACCGCGTCCGGGACCACCCCCGTCGGGTTCAGAGTGCCGAGCGTGGTCTGCGCCGTCGACGTGATCAGCCCCGCTGAGGTATCGACGGTGATCCGTTCGACGCGAGTGGAGAACAGATCACCCGAACGGTACTCGAGGGTCGTCTCATCGCCCTCGACGCTCGCGACACGGATGCCCGGGACGAGAGCGAGAGCGCGGAGCGTCGCGGCCCGGAGATCCGCCGGCATGAGGTTGGCGCTCACGGCGTCGCTCATCGCCTGCACGACCCAGTCGCCCGTGACGTCGGGGTCGCCCGAACTCGACCGGAACCACTCGAGAAGAGCTCCCGGGTCTCGCGGCATCTCCTGATACGACGCACGATAGCCGTCGAGAAGGTAGACGTTCGGGTCGCCCTCGGCACCGGGCAGCTCGCCCCCCGGCAGCGCGAGGATGTCCGGCGCGTCCGCTCCGGACGATGCACGCTGCTCGTCCTCCCAGTCGGCCTCGGCCGCATCGCTCTGTCGGCCGTAGGACTCGACGACGTGGTCGTCGACACTCTCGTCTTGGATCCACACGCCGGAACGATCGGCGGGCACGTAGAAGACACGGGTGTCCCGGACGACGATGCCCGCCTCGGCGCCGGATCGATCACCGCCGAGGCGCTCGACCCGATCGGCGGGGTCGGCGTCCCATGTCACCAGCGAGTCGCCGTGCGTCTCGATCCGGAGGTACTGGCCCGGGCCGACGGTCGGGTCGCTCGCGGCGATCGCCACGTCGGCGGCCCGCTCGAGGACGGAGGCCGCCGCGGGGTCGACGCGGGCCGGTGCCACGACGCCGATGGCCAGCACCGTCGCCGTCGCACCGAGGAGGGCCGCCGTCGCGCCGACCCAGCGAGCACGATGCGGTGCGGCCGGTCGCGGCTTCGCCTCGATCTCGGCGCGGAGCGCTCGGCGCGCGGCGTCGACCGCCCGTGCATCCACGACGTCGTCATCCCTGTTGAGCTCACGCACGTGCTCCAGAACGTCCATCGGTCTCCTCCGTTCCCATCCAGGTCAATCGGGCCATCGATCGTGAGCCCGGTGGCGCGAGCTTGCGGCGCACCCTGTTGAGCCGTGAGCCGACGGTTCCCACGGGCACGCCGAGCACCGCGGCGACCTGCTCCTGCGTCAGCCCACCCCACGCGTACAGCAGGAGTGTCTCGCGATCGCGATCACTGAGCGCGGCGATCCGGGGAGCGAGGTGTCGTACGGCGGCGGCCGCGTCCATCCGGCGACCGGCGCCGTCGATGCCGTCCTCGGCCTCCGGTTCGCCATCGCCCGCAGCGGCGGCGATCGCTCGCCACTGCCGCGCCTCCTCGGCGCGGTGCTTCTTCAGCACCCTCGAGGCGATGCCGAGAAGCCACGGCCGCGCCGACTCCCACGACGTGTCGAAGTCGGCGCGGCGACGGAAGGCGACGAGGAACGTCTCGCTGAGCGCGTCCTCGACCCCGTCGGCGCCCACCCTGCGGCGGATGAAGGACGCAACCGATGCCGAATGCCGCTCGAAGACCTCGGCGAACGCAGCCGGCGACTCGCGGGAGCGGAGGAGGATGTCACTGTCGGTGCTCACAGTAGGTATTGCCCGATCCGGACCGGACCCTTCACGTTTTCTTCACCGGAGGTCTCGCCGCACCGCAGGCCGCTCAGGCCAACAAGGCCGCGATCACGAGGATGACGGGGACCGAGGCGATCGTCGTCGCGAGCACGGTGTCCCGCGCGAGGACGACGCCGCGGTCGTAGCGGCTCGCGTAGTTGAAGATGTTCTGCGCCGTGGGCAGCGCCGAGAGCGTGACCACGGCGAACAGCTCAGCGCCCGAGAGCCCGAAACCGAGATGGGCGACAGCCCAGGCCACGACCGGCATGACCACGGCCTTGAGGACCGAGGCGACGACGATCCGCGAGCGTCCCTCGTCCGCCGCGAAGGGGCGCTGCCCGAAGAGCGACATCCCGAACGCCATCAGGATGAGCGGCACGGCAGCACCGCCGAGGAGCTCGAACGGCGCCAGCACCGGTTCGGGCAGCTCGATCCCGAGCAGCGCGATCGCGAGGCCCGTGAGCGAGGCGATGATGAGCGGGTTCCGCACCGGCTGGGTCAGGATCCCGCCGAGGGAGGCCGAGCCGCGCGACTCGATGTCGAGCAGCGCGAGTCCGATGGGAGCGAAGATCACGAGCTGGATCACGATGAGCGGCGCGACGTAGTGCGCGTCGCCGAGCACGTAGACCGCGACCGGGAGGCCGATGTTGTTCGCGTTGACGTAGCCGGACGCCATCGACCCGATCGTCACGCGGCCGAGCGGGTCTCGCCAGAAGACCAGGTTCACGACGATGTAGACGGCCGCCATGGACACGGCGGCGATGAGCGCGACGAGCAACGGCACCGAGAAGACGTCGGCGACGTCGGCCCGAGCGAGGACCGTGAACAGGAGAGCCGGCC
>CAKTZW010000385.1 GCA_934636065.1 uncultured Labedella sp. | reverse complement strand
CGACGAGGGGGCGCGAAACGCTCGGCGCCTCGACCCAGCCGAGCCGCTTGGAGGCCTCCTCGACCGCGTCGGCACCCCAGAGGTCGGGGTTCTGGCCCGTGATGCCCGAGGCCACGAGGTCGGCGACGAGCGTCGGGACAGCCGTGGCGACAGCGTCGGCGGCCGCGCCGCTCACGCGGATCTTGAAGCTCACTTGGCACTCTCCAGGGCGCGCGTCACCGTGTCGAGCAGCTCGTCCCAGCTGACGACGAACTTCTCGACGCCCTCCTTCTCGAGGAGGGCCGTGACCTCGTCGTACGAGATGCCGAGGCCCGCGATCGCGTCGAGGACGGCGTTGGCGTCGTCGTACGCGGTCGTGACCGTGTCGCCCGTGACCTCGCCGTGGTCGAAGGTTGCGTCGAGCGTCTTCTCGGGCATGGTGTTGACGACGCCCTCCGCCACGAGTCCCGTCACGTAGAGCGTGTCGGGGAGATTCGGGTCCTTGACGCCGGTCGACGCCCACAGCGGGCGCTGGGGGTTCGCGCCGGCGTCCGTCAGCGTCTTCGCGCGCTCGGAGCCGAAGGACTGCTCGTAGACCTGGTAGGCGAGACGGGCGTTGGCGAGACCCGCCTTGCTCTTCAGAGCCGCGGCCTCGTCGGTCCCGATCGCGGAGAGACGCTTGTCGATCTCGGTGTCCACGCGCGAGACGAAGAAGGAGGCGACCGAGTGGATCGTCGAGAGGTCGATGCCGGCGGCGCGGGCCTTCTCGAGTCCCGTGAGGTAGGCATTGATGACCTCGCGGTAGCGCTGGAGGCTGAAGATCAGGGTGACGTTGACGCTGATGCCGGCGCCGATCGTCTCGGCGATCGCCTCGAGGCCCTCGACCGTCGCGGGGATCTTGATCATGACGTTCGGACGGTCGATCTTCTCCCAGAGGCGCTTCGCCTCCGCGATCGTTCCGGCGGCGTCATGTGCGAGACCGGGCTCGACCTCGATCGAGACGCGGCCGTCGAAGCCCGCACTCGACTCGTAGACGCCGCTGAAGATGTTCGCGGCGTCACGGACGTCGTCCGTGGTGATCTCGAACACGGCGTCCGTCACGCTCGTGCCCTGGGCGGCGAGCTCTCCGACCTGCTTGGCGTAGGACTCGCTCTGCGTGAGCGCTCCGGCGAAGATCGTGGGGTTGGTGGTGACGCCGACGACGTTCTTCTCGGCGATCAGCTGCTCGAGGTTCCCGGAGCCGATGCGCTGGCGGGAGAGGTCGTCGAGCCAGATGCTGACGCCGGCGGCGGAGAGTGCTGCAGTGGGGTTGTCGCTCATGATGATGTACCCGTTCTTCTTCCTGCCCGGTCAGCGACCGAGCGACTCCTTCGCGGCGGCGACGGCTGCTTCCGTCGTCATCCCGAACTTCTTGTAGAGCGTCTTGTAGTCGGCCGATGCGCCGAAGTGCTCGATGGAGACGCTCCGACCGGCGTCACCGACGATGCTCCTCCACGACAACGCGAGACCGGCCTCGATCGATACCCGGGCCGTGATCGAGGACGGGAGGACCGACTCGCGGTAGGCCTCGTCCTGCTCGGCGAACCACTCGAGCGAGGGGACGGAGACGACGCGGGCGCCGATCCCCTCCTCGGCGAGGGTCGATCGTGCATCGACGGCGATCTGGAGCTCGGACCCCGTGGCGAGGAGGATCACGTCCGTAGAGCCCGTGTTGGACTCGGCGAAGACGTACGCGCCCTTCGCGACGTTCGCCGCCGAGGCGAAGGTGTCGCCGGAGGCGTCGCCGTCGCCGCGCTCGAACACGGGGATGTTCTGGCGCGTGAGGGCGATGCCCGCCGGTCCGCCGCGGCGCTTGAGGATCTCGAGCCAGGCGTACGACACCTCGTTCGCGTCACCCGGGCGCACGACGGCGAGGTTCGGGATGGCGCGCAGCGTCGACAGCTGCTCGATCGGCTGGTGGGTCGGCCCGTCCTCGCCGAGGGCGACGGAGTCGTGCGTCCACACGAAGATCGACGGGATCTGCATGAGCGCGGCGATCCGGACGGCCGGTCGCATGTAGTCGCTGAAGATCAGGAACGTGCCGCCGAACGCCCGCGTGGGTCCGTGGAGGACGATGCCGTTGAGGATCGCACCCATCGCATGCTCGCGGATGCCGAAGTGCAGGACGCGGCCGTACGGGTCACCCGTCCACATCTCGGTCGACCGGCTCGCCGGGATGAACGAGGTGGCGCCGCCGATGGTCGTGTTGTTCGACTCGGCGAGGTCGGCCGACCCGCCCCAGAGCTCAGGGACGACCGCGCCGAGCGCCGTGAGCACCTTGCCGGACGCCGCGCGCGTCGACACGGTCTCGCCGGCCTCGAACACGGGGAGGGCGTCCTCGACGCCGTCGGGGAGTTCGCCGGTGAGCAGTCGATCGAGGAGCTGCTTGCGCTCCGGGTTCGCCTCGGCCCACGCGTCGAAGGACTTCTGCCATTCGGCCCGATCGGCCTGTCCGCGCTCGATGGCGCCGCGGGTGTGCTCGAGGACCTCCGGAGCGACCTCGAAGGTCTGCTCCGGGTCGAAGCCGAGGACCTTCTTGACGCCGGCGAGCTCGTCGCCGCCGAGGGCCGAGCCGTGGATCTTGCCCGTGTTCTGCTTGGTCGGGCTCGGCCAGCCGATGATCGTCTTGAGAACGATGAGGGAGGGCTTCGTCGTCTCCGCCTTGGCCGCCTCGATCGCGTCGAAGAGCTCCTGGACGTCCTCGACGTAGTCGCCCGACTTCTTCCAGTCGACGGTCTGGACGTGCCAGTGGTAGGCCTCGTAGCGGGCGGCGACGTCTTCCGTGAAGGCGACGTCGGTGTCGTCCTCGATCGAGATCTGGTTCGCGTCGTAGATGACGACGAGGTTGCCGAGCTGCTGGTGTCCGGCGAGCGACGACGCCTCGCTCGTGATGCCCTCTTCGAGGTCGCCGTCGCTCGCGATGACGTACACGAAGTGGTCGAAGGGGCTCTCGCCCTGAGCCGCGTCGGGGTCGAGGAGGCCGCGCTCGTAGCGGGAGGCGTACGCGAAGCCGACGGACGAGGCGAGCCCCTGCCCGAGCGGACCCGTCGTGATCTCGACGCCGTCGGTGTGGCCGTACTCCGGGTGGCCGGGGGTCTTCGAGCCCCACGTGCGCAGCGCCTTGAGGTCGTCGAGCTCCAGGCCGTAGCCGCCGAGGTAGAGCTGGACGT
>CAKTZW010000384.1 GCA_934636065.1 uncultured Labedella sp. | reverse complement strand
GGGTGGCGGGGGACCATCCGGTGCCCACCCGACTCGCTGTGCCCCACCCGTGCCCCACCCGCGTCCCACTGGTGTCCCACCCGTGTCCACCCCGTGTCCACTCGCGCACCCCGGGGCTAGCGTTGGATCATGTCGACGAATACGCGCGTGATGTCCTGCACACCGGACGACGTCTTCGGGGTCCTCAACGACGGCTGGCTGTTCCCGGTCTGGGTCGTCGGGGCGTCCCGAATGCGCGACGTGGACGACGACTGGCCCCACGTCGGTCACAAGCTGCACCACTCCTTCGGAGTCTGGCCCGCCCTCATCAACGACGAGACCACCGTGCTCGAATACGACGCGCCGCGACGCATGGTCGTGCAGCCCGCCGGATGGCCGATCGGCGAGGCACGCGTCACGATCGAGGTGAAGCCGCATCCCCGTGGCTGCGTCGTGCGGATCACGGAGAAGGCGGTGAAGGGGCCGGGCGCGCTCGTGCCGGGCCCGCTGCTCGACATCCCGCTCTTCCTCCGCAACCGCGAGACGCTCCTGCGCCTCGCCTACATCGCGGAGGGCAAGGCGGACAACGGCGACACCCCCCAGGGCGCATGAGCGACGTCGACGCGGTGATCGTCGGTTCGGGGCCGAACGGGCTCGCGGCCGCCGTCACCCTCGCGCGGGCCGGCCTCTCGGTCCGGGTCCTCGAACGGAACGCGACGATCGGTGGCGGCGCGCGGACCGCGGAACTGACCATTCCCCGCTTCCATCACGACGTGTGCTCTGCCGTGCACCCCATGGCCCTCGCCTCCGGCTTCTTCCGGCGCTTCCGGCTGCAGGACCGGGTCGAGCTGCGCGTGCCCGACGTGTCGTACGGGCATCCTCTCGACGGCGGTCGAGCCGGGATCGCGTACCGCGACATCGAGCGCACCGCCGAGTCTCTCGGCCGCGACGGTGCCGCCTGGAAGAGCCTGATGGGGCCGCTCTCGGCCCACGCCGACGAGGTCGCGCAGTTCGCGGGCTCACCCATCCTGCAGCTGCCCCGGCATCCCGTCACGGTCGCACGCTTCGGGCTCCGGGCGCTCGAGCAGGGTCTGCCGACGTGGAACGCGCGCTTCCGCGACGACGCGGCCCCCGCGATGCTCTCCGGGGTCGCGGCCCACTCGATCCGCACCATGCCGAGTCTCTCGACCGCCGGCGCCGGGCTGTCGCTCGGCGCCTACGCCCACGGGCGGGGCTGGCCCATCCCGGTCGGCGGCAGCCAGGCGATCGTCGACGCCATGGCCGACGACGTGCGAGCGCACGGCGGCGAGATCGTCACGGACGCCGAGGTCGAGGACATCGCCGAGCTCGGTGACCCGCGCGCGGTGCTCTTCGACGTGAGCCCGCGCGCCCTCCTCGGGATCGCGGGCGACCGCCTTCCCGCCGGCTACGCCCGTCGCCTCGAGCGCTTCCGCTACGGCAACGCCGTCGCGAAGGTCGACTTCGCGCTCTCCGGACCCGTGCCGTGGGAGAACGAGGAGCTGCGCCGGGCGGGGACCCTCCACGTCGGCGGGACGCGCGCGGAGATCGCCGCGGCCGAGGCGGACGTCGCGGCCGGTCGGCACAGCGACAGGCCGTACGTGCTCGTCGCCCAGCCGTCCATCCTCGACGAGAGCCGCGCACCGGGCGGCGGTCACGTGCTGTGGACGTACACGCACGTGCCGCGTGACTCGTCGATCGACCAGACCGAGACGATCACGCGTCAGATCGAGCGCTTCGCGCCGGGCTTCCGCGACGTCGTGCTCGCGTCGTCGAGCAAGACGGCGCGGGACATGGAGGCCGAGAACCCGAACTACGTGCTCGGCGACATCGCGGCGGGCGAGGCGAGCATGCGCCAGCTGGTCGCGCGGCCGGTCCTGTCGTTCGACCCGTGGCGCACCCCCGCCCGCGGCGTCTACCTGGCCTCGTCGTCGACGCCCCCTGGTCCGGGCGTGCACGGACTCGCGGGCTGGTACGCCGCCCGCAGCGCCCTGCGGCACGAGTTCGGCGTCACCACGATGCCCTCGCTCGCCCCGTGACCGCCGGCGGCCCCCGCACACCGCGTCGTCCGGTCTCGTCTGGTTCCGCGGGTCCCGGGGTCGTCCCTGCCACGGGGGCGGCGCGCCGGACGGCAGTGTCGCGGTCGGTCGGGGCCCTCCTGGCGTCCTCGCACCCCGGACCGACGGCCGCCGTCACGCTGCTGTGCGTCGTCCTCGGGGTGGCGATCGGCCTCGAGGGATGGCGTCTCGCCGTGCTGGGGCTCGCGGTCCTTTGCGGTCAGCTGTCCATCGGGTTCTCCAACGACGCCATCGACGCGGTCAGGGACGCCGAGGTCGGCCGGACCGACAAGCCGATCGCTCGCGGGCTCATCGGGCGGCGCACGGTGATGGCCGCAGCCGCGGTCGCGGTCGTCGTCTCGCTCGTGCTGTCGTTCGTGCTCGGGAGCGGCATGCTCGTCGCGCACCTCGTCGTCATCGCCGGCGGGTGGGCCTACAACGCCTGGCTCAAGCGAACGGCGCTCTCGGTCGTGCCCTTCATCGTGAGCTTCGGCACCGTCCCGTCCCTCGCGACCCTGTCCGCACCCGATCCCGCGATCGCGGCGGTCTGGGCGAGCGCGACGGGTGCGGTCCTCGGGGTCTCGATCCACTTCACGAACGCGCTGCCGGACCTCGCCGACGACCGGCGGACGGGAGTGCTGGGCCTGCCGCACCGGCTCGGTCGCCGCACGGCCGGCGCCGTCGCCTTCGTGGCCCTCGCCGGGGGAGCCGTCCTCGTCCTCGTCGGGCCGACGATCGGTTCGACGGGGGTGGGGGACCGCGTGCCCGGCCCCGTCGAGATCGTCGGCTTCGTCGTGACGCTCGCGATCGCCGCCGTCGGCCTCGTGCTGGCGGTGCGTCGCCCCGCCCATCGCGTGCTGTTCCGGCTCGTGATGGCGGCCGGCCTGCTCATCGCGATCCAGCTCGCTCTCGGCGGCGTCCGTCTCGTGGGCTAGGCGGGCCCGATCACTCGTGGTGCTCGGTCGCTCGACGGGCCACGTCGATCAGCGACGCGGCGATGCCGCGGGCGACGCCGGTGCCGTGATCGGGGTCGCGCAGGCGCATCGCGAGGTCTCCCGTGACGAGATCCGGGATGCCCGCGGGGTCGCAGCCCTCCAGCGCCATCTCGTCCAGCAGCGTCGCCAGCTCCAGCGCCAGGCGCCAGGCCTGGTC
>CAKTZW010000383.1 GCA_934636065.1 uncultured Labedella sp. | reverse complement strand
CGAGGTCGAGCAGCGCCGACGGGGCCCTGGGGAGTCCGAGCGGCGCCATGGCGGCATCGACGTCGGCGAACGACGTGCCGGTGTCGACGGCGCGCATCGCCTCGCCCAGGACCTTCGCGAGCACACGGTTGACGACGAAGCCCGGGGTGTCGCGCGTGATGACCGCGTTCTTCTTGAGCGCCTTGGCGGTGACCATGGCCGTCGACAGCGTGACGTCGTCGGTCGCGGGCGCCGAGACGACCTCGATGAGCGGCATCACGGCGACGGGGTTGAAGAAGTGGAAGCCGACGAGCCGTTCCGGGTGCTGCAGCCGCTCGCCGATCCGCGCAACGGACAGCGACGACGTGTTCGTGGCCAGGATCGTCTCGGGGCCCACGTACTTCTCGATGTCGGCGAAGACCTCCTGTTTGACGCCGAGCTCCTCGAAGACGGCCTCGATGACCCAGTCGGCGTCGGCGAAGTCCGCCCGGTCCGTCGTCCCCGTGACGAGCGCGCTGAGCCGGTTCGCCTCGTCGCCCGAGATGCGGCCCTTCGAGCGGAGCGTCTCGATCTCGGCGCGGATGGAGGCGACTCCCTTGTCCACGCGAGCCTGGTCGAGATCCGTGATGACGACGGCAACCTGGAGGCGCCGGACGAAGAGCAGGGCGAACTGGCTCGCCATCAGGCCGGCTCCGATGACACCGACCTTGGTGATCCGGCGCGCGATCGTGGGGTCCGGCGCTCCCGCCGGTCGCTTCGCGCGCTTCTGCACGAGGTTGAACGCGTAGATGCTGGCTCGGAACTGATCGCCCGAGATGAGGTCGGCGAGGGCGTCGTCCTCGCGGGCGAAAGCCTCGGCCTTCGTCCCCGACTTCGCCGCCTTCAGGAGATCGAGGGCCACGTACGGCGACTTCTGCACCGTGCCCAGTCGGGAGGCGACCGACTTGCGCGCGATCGCGACGGCGGCGTCCCACTTCACGGCCCGCTCGATGCGGCCGGGCGCGTTCGGGCGCTTCACCGTGATCGACCCGGAGATCACTCCGTCGGCCCAGCGGATCGACTCCTCGAGGAACGTCGCGGGGGAGAAGGCGACGTCGGCGATGCCGAGCTCGACGACGTCCGCCGGCTTCAGCATGCGGTTGTTCTTGAGCGGGTTCTCGATGACGACCTTGAGCGCGTTCTCGATGCCGATGAGGTTCGGCAGCAGGTACGCGCCGCCCCACCCCGGGATGAGGCCGAGGAACACCTCGGGCAGGGCGATCGCCGGCGCCGACAGGTCGAGGGTGCGGTAGTCGGCGTTGAGCGCGATCTCGAGGCCGCCTCCGAGGGCCAGGCCGTTGATGAAGGTGAAGCTCGGGACGCCGAGCTCCCCGAGCCGACCCAGCACGTCGTGGCCGAGTTTCGGCAGGAGGGCGGCCGTCGCACGGTCCGGGATGGTGTCGACCTGGCTGAGGTCGGCACCGGCCGCGAGGATGAACGGCTTGCCGGTGATCGCGACGCCGTGGATCTCGCCGCGGGCGGCGCGATCGCGCAGAGCGTCGAGCACGTCGCGCAGTTCGAGCAGGGTCGTCGGTCCGAGGGTGTTGGGGCGGGTGTGGTCGCGTCCGTTGTCGAGGGTGACGAGTGCGAGGGTCCGTCCCGCCGAGAGTGGCACGTCGCGGACGAACGAGCGCGTGACGACCTCGTCCTGCGAGAGGGCGACGAGGGGCGCGAAGTCGATCGATTCGTAGTCGTTCATGCTGCTACTTCTTTCCCTTCCAGTTCGGGTTCTCCCAGATGACCGTTCCGCCCTGGCCGAGGCCGACGCACATCGCGGTGATCCCGTAGCGGACGTCGGGGCGCTCGGCGAACTGGCGCGCGAGCTGGATCATGAGGCGCACGCCGGACGCCGCGAGCGGGTGCCCGATCGCGATGGCGCCGCCCCACGGGTTGACCCGCGGGTCGTCGTCGTCGATGCCGAAATGGTCGAGGAAGGACAGCACCTGGACGGCGAAGGCCTCGTTGAGTTCGAAGAGGCCGATGTCCTCGATCGACAGCCCCGCCTTGCGGAGCGCCTTCTCCGTCGAAGGGACGGGACCGAGGCCCATCACCTCCGGCTCCACCCCGGCGAAGGCGAACGACACCATGCGCATCTTCGGGGCGAGGGAGAACTCGGACACCGCATCGGCGGACGCGAGCAGGCCGACGGTCGCGCCGTCGGTTAGCGGCGAGGCGTTGCCGGCGGTGACCCGGCCGTGGGGGCGGAAGGGGGTGCGCAGCGTCGCGAGCCCCTCCATCGTCGTCTCGGGGCGCATCCCCTCGTCGGCGGTCGCGAGTCCCCAGCCCTGCGCGCTCCGCACGGCGACCGGCACGAGGTCCGGCTGGATCTTCCCCGACTCGTACGCCGCCGCGACCTTCTGCTGGCTCCGCATGCCGTAGCGGTCGGAGCGCTCCTTCGTGAGCTGCGGGAAGCGATCGTGGATGCGCTCAGCGGTGACGCCCATGTTGAGAGCGTCGCCGCTCACGAGCTTCTCCGAGAGGAATCGCGGGTTCGGGTCGGCGTTGAACCCCATCGGGTGGCGGCCCATGTGCTCGACCCCGCCGGCGATCGCGAGGTCGTACGCGCCGAAGGCGACGCCCGATCCCGTCGTCGTGACGCTCGTCATCGCGCCGGCGCACATGCGGTCGATCGCGAACCCGGGCACCGACCGTGGCAGGCCGGCGAGGAGCGCGGCCGTACGGCCGAGCGTGAGGCCCTGGTCGCCCTCCTGCGTCGTCGCCGCGATGGCGACCTCGTCGATGCGATCCTTCGGGACGGCGGGGTTCCGCTCGAGCAGGCCGATGATGGCCTTCACGACCAGATCGTCAGCTCGCGTGTCCCAGTACACGCCCTTCTCGCCCGCTCGCCCGAAGGGCGTCCGAACTCCGTCGACGAAGTAGACGTCGTTGTTCCCGGCCACAGTGCCTCCTTTTCGGATTACGCCACGATCTTAAGGAGGGGTCGTCGGGCGCCCCCAATCCTTTGATCCTTCCTACGACCCGTCGGACCGCGCGTCGTCCGAGGATTGGCGGGCAGCGACAAAGGCCTCGGCGATGGTCGCAGCCGCCGCCTCGATCTGCCACGGCCGTGCGCCGAGCTGCACGAGCACCTCGGAGATCGTCTCGGGAGAGACGGGGTCCGGCGGCGTCCACGCCAGTCGGCGCAGGTAGTCGGGGGTCAGCAGGTTCTCGACCGGGAGGTTCAACTCC
>CAKTZW010000382.1 GCA_934636065.1 uncultured Labedella sp. | reverse complement strand
GTCTACCGTGAACCCGCGCCCACCCCGACGTTCGACCCGACCCTCCGTCCTGCCGCGGCCCGACCCCGGCCCGACTCCGGCCCGATGCTCGACCCCTGGCCCTCGGACCCGCCCGGACCCGCCGACTGCACCCAGAACCTCGACCCGAAAGCCCGTCATGAACCCTCTCGCCCCGTCTCGTCCTCGTCCTCGTCCTCGTCCGCGTCTGGCGCGCCTTGCCGTGTCCGCGCTGCTCGCGACCGCCGTCCTCGTTCCGCTGCAGGCGGGAGCCGCCTCGGCCGCCTCGGCGGCAGCCGGCCCCGTCGTCGGCACGGTCGTCACGGCGGGCCAGTCGTTCGCCGCCAAGCCGTTCGCCAACTGCACCGCGCTCAACAAGAAGTACAAGCACGGCGTCGGCAAGAAGGGTGCGAAGGACAAGGTCTCGGGCAAGACGAAGCCGGTGACGAACTTCGTGGTCAATAACGCGCTGTACGCGGAGAACAAGAAGATGGACCGCGACAAGGACGGTGTCGCCTGCGAGAAGCGGTGAACCCGGGCCGGGGGGCCTGAACCGCAGGTCCGGCCCGGGATCGGGCGCTCCCCGGCCGCCGCGGCTCCCACGGGTGCTCCTCAGCCTGCCGTGATCCGGAGCCGTTAGCGTGGAGCCGATGACTCCCCGACTCCTATTCCGAGCCGTCGCGATCGCCGAAGCGATCACGTGGGCCTTCCTGCTCACCGGAATGGTGCTGAAGTACGTGACCCGTACGACGGACGCGCTCGTTCCTCCGGCCGGGGCCCTCCACGGGTTCGTCTTCCTGTGCTTCGTGGCCGTCACCCTCTTCGTCTGGGTGAATCAGCGCTGGCGGGTCGCGACGGGTCTGCTCGGATTGGCGAGCGCCGTCGTGCCGTTCGCGACGGTGCCGTTCGACGTGATCGTCGACCGGCGCGGCGGTCTGCAGGGCGGGTGGCGGCTCAGAGCGGGCGGCGACGAGCCACGCGGAGCGATCGAGCAGGTCCAGGCGTGGGTGCTTCGCCGCCCCGTGATCGCCGCCGTCTCGGCGCTCCTGCTCGTGACGGCCGTCTTCGTCGCCTTGCTTCTCATCGGGCCGCCGGTTCCGCCTTCCGCGTGACGCGAATGCGCTGTCGGGTGTGTCGCGCTGTCGGGTCCGTCGCGCTGTCGCGTCTGTCGAGCTGTCGGGTGTTGCCGGCGTACGATCCTCACCCCTGGACGGTCGGGCGAACGGTGATGGAGCCGATCTCGACATCGTGCGGCTGTTCGATGGCGAAGCACACGGCGCGGGCGATCGCGTCGGGGTCGAGCCCGAAGTCGCGCATCCCGGCCTGAATCCGTTCGCGCGCCTCGGGTGCCATGCCGTCGGCGAGGTCGGTCCGCACGAAACCCGGTGACACCTCAGTCGTGCGTACGACGCCGACCGTCGACTCCACGCGCAAACCCTCGATCACCGTACGGGCGGCGTTCTTCGTCGCCGCGTAGACGGCCATGGTGGGCGAGACGACGAGACCCGCGGTGGAGACGATCGTCACGACGTGACCGTGGCCCTGACGCTGGAACACGGGAAGCACCGCGGCGATCCCGTGGAGCACCCCCCTCACATTGACGTCGATCATCGCGTCCCAATCCGCGGTGTCGAGCTCATCGAGCCGCCCGAGTCGCGCGAGCCCGGCGTTGTTGACGAGCACGTCGACACCTCCGAACGCGTCCACCGTCCGGGCCACGAGCTCCTGGAGGTCACCCGGCACCGTGACGTCCGTGGCGACGGCGAGTGCGCGCCCGTCGGACTCCGTGATCGATCGGGCGAGCTCCTCGACCAGCTCCAGTCGGCGGGCCGCCACGGCCACAGCGGCTCCGCGTTTCGCGAGCATGAGCGCGGTCGCGCGTCCGATCCCGCTACTGGCGCCCGTGACGATGATGGTCTTGCCCGCGATCGGGTCGATGAACTCTGACATGAAGGCTCCCATGAAGTAAGTTGACAAGTGTCCGCTTACGGGAGCCTAAGTGGACACTTGTCCGTTTGCAAGTGTCTCTGTGCTCTGCGGTCCGACATGGGGTCGGAGAAGTCGGTAAGGGTTCGGAGACGGGAGTGTCGGTGACGACCCAACGGAGAACGCGAGCGGATGCGCTCGACAATCGAGCGCGGATCGTCGAGGCCGCTCGGGATCTGCTCGAGTCGGTGCCGGAGCTGCCGATGAACGCGGTGGCCAAAGCGGCCGGGGTGGGGCAGGGCACGCTGTACCGCAACTTCCCGACCCGGGAGGCGTTGCTCGCCGAGGTGTACCGAGCCGACGTGGAGCACTTGGTCGCGTCCGCAGCGCCGGCACTCGAGCGGTCGGACGGCATCACCGCGCTCCGGGTCTGGCTCGATGCTGTGGTCGAGTACGCGGTGGTCAAGCGCGGCGTGCTGGCCGCTCTGGAACCGAGGTCGGGACATGAACTGACGGCGAGTCACGCGGCGTCGATCGCGGCGGCGGTGGACGCCTTCCTCCGTGCCGGGCGCGATGACGGGACAATCCGTGGCGACGTCGATGCCGACGACGTGGTGACCCTGATCGGGTTCCTCTCGCGGATCGACGAGTCGCAAACGCGGGAACGAGCGGGACGCCTCTTGGACGTCATCGTCGACGGTTTGCGCACCCGGGCCTGAGCTCCCGGTTCTCGCCCTTCTTGCCCTCTTTTCCCTCCTTTTCCCTCTTTTTCCCTATCCCTC
The DNA here is from genome assembly GCA_934636065.1 of uncultured Labedella sp. Lineage (GTDB taxonomy): Bacteria > Actinomycetota > Actinomycetes > Actinomycetales > Microbacteriaceae > Labedella. The sequence continues at coordinate 513 of CAKTZW010000382.1, read as the reverse complement.
GTGCGGACAGACACGCGTCGAGGTGGCGGGAGACGTCTGCTCGGGACCTTCGTCGCACGTGAGCGCGGCTGACCCGCGCGGCTGCGCCTCTCATTCGGTGTTGGGGAGTGGAGGTCGTGCTCGTGCTCTCGTTCTCGCCTTCGTCGTGTGGGTCCAGTGATGGTGTCCGGGTCCGCGGACGTGGGGGACCCCTCCGGGCATGCTGATGCGCCAGGGTCCGGTGTCGATCTTCTGGTGATGTCCCCAACACAGCAGTACACCGTTGTCCGTGTGCGTTTCTCCACCGTCACGATGTGGGATGACGTGGTGGACTTCGCACCATCCGGCGGGGATCGTGCAGCCGGGGATGATGCACCCGCCGTCGCGGGCGGTGATCGCGCGACGTTGGGTGGGGGTGAAGCACCGTTGTGTGGATCCGAGGGAGAGAATCCGCCCTGCACGGTTCATGGTGACGGTTTGGGTGCCGCGGGTGTCGGCGAGGCGTCGGACGGTGGCGGCGCTGACAGGGGTGTC
>CAKTZW010000381.1 GCA_934636065.1 uncultured Labedella sp. | reverse complement strand
CTCGTGAACAGCCTGACGCTCTTCTCGCACCTCGCGAACATCGGCGACGTCCGTTCGCTCGTCATCCACCCGGCCTCGACGACGCACTCGCAGCTCACGCCGGAGCAGCAGCTCACCGCGGGCGTCACACCCGGCCTCGTGCGTCTGTCCGTCGGACTCGAGAACATCGACGACCTCAAGGCGGACCTCGAGCAGGCGTTCGCCGCCGCGCGCGCCGTGGTGGAGGCCGCCCGCGTCTGACGCCCCCTCCTCTCCCCCTTCCTCGAAGTGCGGACTTCGGCCGCTTCCCCCCTCTCGATGTGCGGACTCAAGCCGCTTCGTGATGCGGGAACGCGGCCGGAGTCCGCACTTCGGCGTTGAGGGAGAGCGGGGGATGCGGACAGCGGGCGCCTCACGGGCGTAATAAAGGGGGGCCGGGTGCGCACGTCCGCGAGGATGGAGTCATGGACTGGCAGACCCCGGAGGACACGATCCCGTCGCGGATCGTGACGGACGCCGACCTCCGCAGTCTGCTGGGCCGCCCCCCGGCGACGGGTGCCTGGCGCGACGGCGACCCGGTCGCCGGTCGCCGGTTCGCCGATCTCGGGCCGCTCGACCTCGAGTTCGGAGGCCGACTGCCGCACGTCCGGCTCGCCTACGAGACGTGGGGGGAACTGTCTCCAGAGCGCGACAACGCCGTCCTCATCACGCACGCGCTCACCGGAGACTCCCACGCCCGCGGAGACGCCGGCCCGGGACAGCCGACCGCCGGGTGGTGGGACCGCATCGTCGGGCCGGGTCTCGCCGTCGACACCGACCGCTGGTTCGTCGTCGTCCCCAACATGCTGGGCGGCTGCCAGGGCTCGACGGGTCCCGCGTCGTTCGCCCCGGACGGACGCGAATGGGGCGCCCGCTTCCCCTCCGTCAGCGTGCGCGACCAGGTCGACGCTCAAGCCCTCCTCGCCGACGCGCTCGGCGTCGACCGGTGGGCGGCGGTCATCGGCGGATCGATGGGCGGCATGCATGCGCTGGAGTGGGCGGTCGGCCGCCCCGAGCGACTCGAACGGGTCGCGATCCTCGCATCGCCCCCCGTCACGACCGCCGACCAGATCGCGCTGAACTCGGTGCAGCTCGAGGCCATCCGGATGGACCCCGCCTGGAACGGCGGCAGCTACTACGACGCCGGCGACGGCGGCGGACCGCACCGCGGGCTCGCCCTCGCGCGCCGCATGGCGCTGCTGCAGTACCGCAGCCCCACGGAGCTCAACGACCGCTTCGGACGACGCTGGCAGTCCGGCATCGACCCCCTCGCCGAGGGCGGCCGGTTCGCCATCTCCTCCTACCTCGACTTCCACGGCAACAAGTTCACGCGTCGGTTCGATGCGAACAGCTACATCACCCTCGTCGACGCGATGAACTCGCACGACATCGCGCGCGGTCGCGGCAGCGTCGCCGACGCGCTCTCCCGCGTCACGGCGCGGGCCCTCGTCGTCGGCATCGACTCCGACCGGCTCTTCCCTGTAGAGGGACAGCGCGAGATCGCCGCCGGGATCCGCACCAACATCGACGGCGACGAGCCCACGGTGATCTCCTCGGACTTCGGGCACGACGGCTTCCTCATCGAGTTCGACGTGCTCACCGAACACCTCGCCCGGATCTTCTCCGTCTGACCGCGGTCCCCGCTCGGGACCGCCCGCACGCGTGTCGGGGGTGTGCTCGCCCGCCCGCCGCCCCCTAAACTTGGCGCACGGCCGCGGGGGCACGGTGCGCCGTGCACGAACAGGGAGGCTCGGCATGAGCGGGTGGCGCGGCAGCGACGCCTCCGACCCCGCCCGGCGGGAGTTCGAGTCCGTCGATCGCTTCTCGATCCAGCAGAGCCGACTCGCGTACCGCATGGCCCGCACTTTCGGATTCAGCGGCGTCGCGGGCGCAGCGGTCGCCCTGAGCATCCCCGGCGCCGTCCCCGTGGAGGGGTACATCTGGAGCGTGCTGACCCTCGCGCTGCTCGCGGGCACCCACGTCCTCCTCGCGCGCCGCCCCCACGGTCTCGCCGTCGTCGCCGTCTACGCCGCGGGCATCCTGTGCCTCGCGACCGTGGGCATCGCGACGGGGCCGGAACCGGACGCGTCGGCCTCGGCCGCGCTCGTCATGATCGCCGGGTGGGGCGTCGGCTGCATCGGTGCGGTCCTGTCCAGCACGTGGGCGCAGGTGATCCTGCTCGTCTACGGCGTCGTCACGACGGCGACGATCGCGACTCTCCTCGAGGCGGACATCGGCGAGGAGGCCGCCCTCTCGGCCCCGGTCCTCGTCACCTTGGGCTGGGCCGTCACGACGGTCTTCGGCCTCTGGCTCACGCGCGCGAGCCCCCGCGTGATGCGGCGGATCTCGAACATCGGGTACACCTACCTCATCGAGCGTCGGGCGAGCGAGGCCGAGGCGCAGCGCCACCGCGACGCGCGTCTCCTCCACGACACGGCGCTCGCGACCCTCACGCTCCTGGCCCACGCTGGTCGAGGCGTCGACGACGCCGCGATGCGGGATCAGGCCGCCTCCGACCGCGATCTGCTGCGCCGGCTGCGGGAGGGCGAGAGCCCCTCGCCCCGCTCGTCCGGCGCCTACACCCTCACCCACACGGCGGAGCTCCAACTCAGCGGAACCCTCGAGGCGGTGAAGGCGCGCTTCGCGAGCTCGGGCCTCAACGTCGCCTGGCACGGCTCCGGCCAGCTCGGACTCGAGCACGGCCGACTCGAGGCGTTCATCCTCGCCCTCACCGAGTGCATCGAAAACGTGCGGCGCCACGCCGGCGTCGACGACGCGCACGTGACCCTGAGCGACGACGGCATGGTGGTCCGCGGCGTCGTGACGGACGCCGGACGCGGCTTCGACCCCGAGTCGATCAGCCGGTCGAGCCTCGGCTTCCAGCAGTCGGTGATCGCGCGCGTGCAGGACATCGGCGGCACCGTCCGCGTGTTCTCGTCGCCCGGCGCCGGGACCACCGTCGTCCTGGAGGTGCCGAAGTGAGCGGGTACTCGAGCGGAGCGGATCCGTCGGCCGGACTCGAGTGGCAGGCCGACCGGGTGCGCCGGGCGGGCCTCCGCGAGACGTCCCTGCTCACGCTCAACACGTCGCAGCTCGGCATCGGACTCGGTCTCGCGGGCGGCCTCCTCTTCGTCCACGCGCACGGGCGCTTCCTCGACCACCTCGGCGACTTCCCGCGCCTGCCGCTCGGGATCGCGTCCTGGTCGATCC
>CAKTZW010000380.1 GCA_934636065.1 uncultured Labedella sp. | reverse complement strand
GGATGCTGCGAGGGCCTCGGCGTCCGGGTGGACGAGGACGCGCCGTTCGTTCGTCATGCGGCGGACGTTCCCTTCGTCGAGGCGGTCTCGGACAGGAATCGCGGCAGACCGGTGGTCATGACCTCGCCGTAGAGGACGTCGGGATCGAGCCGGCGCAGCTCCTCAGCGAGGCAGTCCCGCAGGGTGCGGCGGGGGAGGGCGATGTCGTGGGTCGGCTGCTCCGGCTGACTCAGCGACGCGATCGTCGATTCCGGGCGCTCGAGGGAGATCTCTCCGCCGGCGCGGGTGAGCGTCACCCCGTGGATGCCGCCGATGCCCGAGCGATCCGTCGTGAGATCGTGCTCGACGGTCACGCCGAGGGCGAACTGCAGCCAGGCGGCGAGCAGGATCGTCGACGGGGAGTCGGCGGCGCCCGAGACGGACACCGCGGTCACCTCCTCGTACGGCGGCTGATCCAGGACGGCGGCGAGCTGTGCGCGCCAAAGCGTCAGCCGCGTCCATGCGAAGTCCGTGTCGCCGGGCTTGTAATGCTCGGCCAGACGGAGCAGTGCCGACTCGGGGTTCTCGTCGGTGGAGGAATCGGTGATGCGCCGTTGCGCGATGGCGCCGATGGGCGAGTGGGCCACGTCCTGCGGGGGGCGGCTCGGCCACCACGCGACGACGGGGGCGTCCGGCAGGAGCAGGCCGGTCACGAGGCTCTCCTCGTTGCTGGCCGCCTCGCCGTGGGCGCGGAGGATGATGACCTCGCTCGCGCCGGCGTCGCCACCCACGCGGATCTCCGCGTCGAGGCGCGGCTCCGCGGAGTCCGCGTCCACGCGGCAGACGACGATGACGCGCATGGGGTGCTCGCGGGAGGCATCGTTGGCGGCCTCGATCGCCTCCTCCTCCTCCTCCCCGTCCGACGACACGATGATGAGGGTGAGCACGCGGCCGAGGGCCACGGCTCCGCCGTCCTCGCGCAGCGTCACGAGGGTCTTGGACACCGCGCTGATGGTGGTGTCGGGCAGATCGACGATCACGGACGTCTCCAGCTTCTGCCGTCGCGTTCGATGAGCGCGTCGGCCGACGAGGGACCCCAGGATCCCGGTGCGTACTGTTCGAGAGGACCGTCTTGCGCGGCCCAGAACTCCTCGATCGGGTCGAGGATCTTCCAGGAGAGCTCGACCTCCTCGTGGCGGGGGAAGAGGGGAGGGTCGCCCAGGAGGACATCGAGGATGAGGCGTTCGTACGCCTCGGGGCTCGCCTCGGTGAACGCGTGCCCGTACCCGAAGTCCATGGTGACGTCGCGCACCTGCATGCCGGCCCCCGGGACCTTCGACCCGAACCGGATCGTCACGCCCTCGTCGGGCTGGACCCGGATCACGAGGGCGTTCTGACCGAGCTCCGAGGTCTGCGAGTCGGCGAACAGGTGCTGGGGGGCGCGCTTGAACACGACGGCGATCTCCGTCACCCGGCGACCGAGACGCTTGCCCGTACGCAGGTAGAACGGGACGCCGTTCCAGCGACGCGTGTTGATGTCGAGCCGCATCGCCGCGAAGGTCTCGGTCGTCGAGCGCGGGTCCATGCCCTCCTCGTCGAGGAAGCCGTGCACGCGCTCCCCGCCCTGCCATCCGCCGGCGTACTGACCGCGCGCTGTCGCCGACGCGAGGTCCTCCGGCAGCGAGACGGCCGCGAGCACCTTCTCCTTCTCGGCGCGCAGGGCCGCGGCGTCGAACGCGATCGGCTCCTCCATCGCCGTGAGGGCGAGGAGCTGCAGGATGTGGTTCTGGATGACGTCGCGCGCCGCGCCGATGCCGTCGTAGTAGCCGGCCCGGCCGCCGACGCCGATGTCCTCGGCCATGGTGATCTGGACGTGGTCGACGTAGTTCGCGTTCCAGATGGGTTCGTACAGCTGGTTCGCGAAGCGCAGGGCCAGGATGTTCTGGACCGTCTCCTTACCGAGGTAGTGGTCGATCCGGAACACGCTGTCCGCCGGGAAGACCGACTCGACGACGGCGTTGAGCTCCCGCGCCGTCTGCAGGTTGCTGCCGAACGGCTTCTCGATGACGACGCGTCGCCACTGCCCGTCCTTCTGCTCGGCGAGCCCGGAGCGACGCAGCTGCTCGGTCACCTGCGGGAACGCCTTCGGTGGGATGGACAGGTAGAACGCGTGGTTCCCCATCGTCCCGCGTTCCTCGTCGAGGGCCTCGATCTTCTGCTTGAGGTGCTCGAAGGCCGCGTCGTCGCCGAACTCGCCCGGAACGAAGCGGATGCCCTGGGCGAGCTGCTCCCACACCTCCTCGCGGAACTCCGTCCGCGCGTACTTCTTCACGGAGTCGTGCACGACCTCCATGAAGTCCTGGTCCTCCCAGTCCCGACGGGCGAAGCCCACGAGAGCGAAGCCCGGAGGGAGGAGACCCCGGTTGGCGAGGTCGTAGACCGCCGGCATGAGCTTCTTGCGCGACAGGTCACCCGTGACGCCGAAGATGACGAGTCCGCTCGGGCCGGCGATGCGGTTGAGCCGACGGTCCGACTCGTGCCGGAGGGGATTGGAGTCCGCTGTGATCTGGACAGGCATGCAGGTTCTTTCCGTGGGAGCGGGGGCTCAGTTAGCCGCTTCGAAGAGCGCGGTGATGTCGGCCGACCCGTTGAGGGTCAGCGTCAGGACGGGGCGACCGTGCTCCGCGAGCACGCTCGCATCGCCGGCCGCCTGTGCGCGGATGAGCTGGCCCAGCGTGAAGGGGCGACCCGGCACGTCGATGTCGCCCTCCTGCTGCTCGGTGATCTGCAGGAAGACGCCGGTGGCCGGCCCGCCCTTGTGGTACTGACCCGTGGAGTGCAGGAACCGCGGACCCCATCCGAAGGTCACGGGACGACCGGCTCGCGCGGCGAGCAGGTCACGGAGGCCGTCGAGCTGCGGTGTGGCGACCCGATCGACGTAGGCCTGGATGGAGACGTACCCGTCGTCGCCGAGCTCGGCGAGCAGGGCGTCGATGGCGCCGCGGATGCTCGACTGACCGTCGACGAGTCCGCCCGTCGCGCGGACTTCGATGCCGCCGTCGACGAAGGCCGGGGGAGTGGGCTCCGGCGTGCTGTCGAGGAGGCCGCGCGTCGCGACCTTGGCGGATTCGACGTCCGGCTGGTCGAACGGGTTGATGCCGAGCAGTCGACCCGCGACGGCCGTCGCGTACTCCCACACGAGCATCTGCGCGCCGAGGGTCCCGCTCACGTGGATCTCGCCGTCGTGACGGTC
>CAKTZW010000379.1 GCA_934636065.1 uncultured Labedella sp. | reverse complement strand
GCGCCACCCCGACGTGTGGGCGCTCGGCGACGCGGCCGCCACCACCAATTCGAAGTCCGGAGGGGCCCTGCGGAAGCAGGCGAAGGTGCTCGCGAGCACCCTCGTCGCCGCGCTCCGGGGCGACGCGCTCCCCGAGCGGTACGACGGCTACTCGGTCGGCCCGTTCACGGTGTCGCGTTCCACGCTCGTGTTCGCCGAGTTCGACGATCGCTACCGGACGAAGCCGACCATTCCGTTCTGGCCCGGCCTCGCCCGGGAGCGTCGGCTCACATTCCTCGTCGACCGCTACGTGCTGCCGTGGGTGTACTGGAACCTGATCCTGCAGGGCCGCGCCTGACAGCGGCTTCGCCGGCCGGGCTAGCGCTGCAGCAACGCGTCGAGTCCGACGGCCATCGCGGCCGCGAGCCGGAAATCGACCCGCGGGTCCGGCACGTCGATCGTGTAGCGGTCACGGAGGGAGAACTGTCGCTCGCTCGTCATGACCACCTGTCCGGTCTGCTTGTCCGTGAAGTCGAAGTGGAAGGCGAAGGGCAGGTCCACGAAGCGGCGGATGATCGCGAGGGCCTGGTTGCGCTCCTGCCCGTACGCCTCGAAGCCGGGCCCCGAGAAGTGGAAGCTCGAGCGCAGGAGGCTCGCCGTGAAGTCCTTCTGGAAGGATCCGATCGGGGTGTTCGACCCGTCGAAGACGTCGTACATGGCGGCGAGATCCACGGCCTGGCGAGCACGGAACGAGAACACCGCGTGCGTGCGTGCCTCATCCGCGAAGAAGGTGACCTGCTCCTTGAAGGCGAAGCGCTTCTGTTGCGCCATCGCGATGACCTCGCCCTCCGATCCGTCCGGGTTGGCGGTCCGGATCTCGTACCGGTTCACCATGGCGGTGATGCGCTGCTTCACGAAGAAGCGCGGCAGGTGCTCAGGGTGCTGCGGGGGAACGTGCGGGGCGGCGGTCTCGTCGGTCATCGGTCCTCTTCCGTCGGGGTGTTCCCTCCGACCCTAGGGCCTCGGTCGTCGACCCGGCGATGGGGACAGCTCCCCGCCCGGTGCCGCCTGTACGCTCATCCCTCGGGCGTCAGCGGGACGATGTGACGGACCGCGGGGACCTTCTCGCCGTTGTCCGGTCCTCCGATGATCGTGCCCTCGCGCCGGTCGTAGACGAGGTCGAACTCTGTCAGTTCGTCGTCGAGCCACGCACCGATCCAGGCTGTCGCGGTCTCGCCCGGCGAGACGGCGGTGAGCGGCGGGTACCCCGCGGCGCTCATGGGTGAGACGAGCGTGTCCGGGTTGCTCAACCCGAGGGTCACGTAGTCGAGGTCCGCGTCGCGCCGAGTGATGGAGACGACCGAGGGGAACACCTGGCCGTCGTATGCGTCGCCTGCCTCCAGTCGCACCTTCACGAGGACGGCGCGGAGACCCTCGGCGGGCGGCTCGGCGGCGGGGAGATCGGTCACGATCGCGAGCGGCGTCACGACGGTGCCGTCGACCTCGTCGCTCAGCGCCGTCTCGGTGACCGGGGTGCTCGGCGGTTCCGAGACCGTGGCGGTCGGAGACGGGGACTCCGGTGCCCGGGCGCCATCGGACGCGGGGGCCGCGCAGCCGACGAGGGTCAGGACGGAGAGGGCGATGACGGCGCCGACGGCGGCGCGGGCTGAGGAGAGGGGCACGGCTCCATCCTGGCATCGGTCGCGGCGCGGCTCACGGGGGACTCCGGTGCCGGTCGGCTCCTGCGGCGGGCCGGACCCGATGTCTTCGACATCGTGCGGCGGACGGTGGACCGGCCGAGCCCGGCTCAGTAGAACGTCTCCTCCGGCCGTCTCTCCAGCGCGGCTCGCACCACTCGGCTGCTGATGTACTCGGTATCGGCGCCGACGAGCCCGAGGGACAGATGAATGTGAGGGGTGCCGCTCGCCCCCAGGGTGAACGACGATCCGCGCGCGACGGAGATGCTGTCGGCCGCGAGCTGGATCGTGGCCTCTTCCTCGGAGGCGACCGGGACCCACAGATTGAGGCCCGCGTTCGACTCGATCGACAATCCGGCGTCGGAGAACACCGAGCGGAACATCTCGCGACGTCTCGAATACTCGGCGCGAGCCGCCGCGATCACGTCGTTCACGTGCGGATCGGTGAGGCAGACCTCGAGCACGGCGCGGTTGATGCCGCTCACCCACTCTCCTCCCGCTCGCCACACGGACACGCGGTCGAGGATCGCGGCCGGTCCGGTGATGGAGCTCACCCGAACGTCGGCGTGGATGTCCTTCGCGAACGAGCAGAGCAGGACGACGCGCTCCGGGGCGAGCGAAGCGAGCCGAACGGGCTGCTCGGGAACGAGGAGGCCGTGGTGATCGACCTCGATCGCCGTGGCATCGAACCGTCTGAGGAGCCCCGCGATCTCGGCGACGTTGTCCGTGGGCACCCGGAGACCCGTCGGGTTCTGGACCCGGGTCTGCAGGAGCAGGACTCGTGTCCCGGCGGCGAGCGCGCTCGCGACCGTGTCGACGTCGTAACCCGCGACGGTGAACGGGAGCGGACTCGGCGTCATCCCGAGCTGACGGAGGATCGCGGTGTAGAGCGGGAACTCCGGATCTCCGACGCCGATCGAGGCGCCCCGATGACTCACGGCCTGGAGAATGCGCGGGAGTGCGCCGATGACCTCGGTGTCGAGCATGATGGTCTCCGGCCGGTAGCCGACGCGATCGATGAGCGCATCGTGGAGCGCCGGGGAGATGCGGTCCTTCTCCGGGTAGCCGCCGAACGCGGGCCCGTCGGCGACACGGCGCAGGACCTCACGGAGATCGACTTGGAGGGTGGGATCCGGGTGCCCCGCTGCGAGGCGGTGGCGGAATCGCTCCATCTCGCCCGCCGGCGCCCGGTACGACGTCGCCTGGACGGGACGAGCCACCCGGGTGCCGCCACGGCGTTTCGTCTCGATCACGCCCATCTGGCGGAGGCTGCCCCAGGCACGGCTCACCGTCGAGGCGGACAGTCCGAGTTCGCCGGCGAGCAGGGCGATGGTGGGGAGGCGCGTGCCGACCGCCAACGTGCCGGCGCGGGAAGCGAGGAGGACCGCCTCGACGAGGGAGTCGGCGTCGCTGCGCGCCATCCCCGATCGGAGGACCGACAGCACGTCGATATCATTCACGTATTAAGGATATTCCTCTGTAACACATGGCACCTACGGTGGCTGTACTGCCCCCCCACAGCCCGCCCAGGAGGAACCCGAATGCGCAAGCCCACCA
>CAKTZW010000378.1 GCA_934636065.1 uncultured Labedella sp. | reverse complement strand
CAGCGCCTCGGCTACTCGGAGGAGGAGGTCGGCGGGCAAGTGCTCCTCCTGTCTCTCATCATCGTGGGTCTCCTCGTCGTCACGAGCGGTATCGGCGGGATCATCTCGGACAAGCTGCGGCGGCAGAAGCCGTTCGTCGTCGCGGCCGGCGTGCTCGCCTCCGCCGGCATGGCCGTGATGGCGTTCGCGACCGAGTTGCCGCTCGTCTACGTCGCCGGTGCCCTGACCGGCATCGGGACGGGTCTGTTCTTCTCGATCGACACGGCGTTGTGCGTCCGCATGCTCCCGAGCAGCGAGAACGCAGGCAAGGACCTCGCGATCATCAACATGGCGAACACGCTCCCGCAGTCCTTCGTCCCACTGGTCGCGCCGGCGCTGCTCGCCCTCGGCGGTTTCCCCGCCCTCTACCTCACGCTCGCCGTGCTCTGCCTGCTCGGACTCGTCGCGGTGAGGCGTCTGCCGGAGATCGGACGGGAGAGCGACCCGCGATTCGCTCCGATCACTCGCGCCATCCCCGTGACCGTGCTCGACGGCACGGCATCCTGACCCCGCAACAAGCAAGGAGCGATACCGCATGACCGTCCTCTCCGCCTCCACCTATTGCGTGCGCGAGCACCTCGGCCCGGTGACCATCGACCTCACCGCGCCAGACGGCACCCCCGTCCATCACGAGCTGCCCTACGCGAGACTGCTCGAGCTCTCGGACTTCCCGCGCCGCGCCCGCGACGAGCTGGGCGTCGACGCGATCGAGACCGTGGCCTTCCAGTTCACGGGCATCGACGACCCCGACATCGACCGATTCGGCGAGGGGCTGCGCGCCTCGGGAGTGACCCTCCTGAACGTCGCGATCGACGCCGGCGACCTTCTCGAGCCCGACGACGAGCGGCGCGCCGCACACATCGCGGAGATCACGGAGTGGATCGACCGGTTCGCGGCCATCGGCGCGCGCTTCGTGAGAGTGAACCCCGGGTCGCCGTTCGGCGAGCGTCACGGGGAGGTGCCGCCTGCTCACCTCGTGACGGCGCTCGTCGCGCTGGGCCGCCACGCCCGTGAGAGGGGAGCGCGCCTCCTGGTCGAGAACCACGGCGGACCGAGCAGCGATCCGGTATGGATGAACGCGCTGCTCGACGCAGTGGGGGATGAGCACCTCGGGCTCCTCCTCGATCTCGGCAACTTCGACGCCCTGATGCTCCCGATGTTCACCGCCCTCTTCGGCGGCGAGGCGTTCGAGTTCGACGGTCTCTACGACGACGTCGACCTGACTCCCGTCTATGCGGGCATCGACGCTCTCGCCGACCGTGCCGAGCTCGTGCACGTCAAGGTGCACGAGGTGGGCGAGGACGGATCGATCGGCGCCATCGACCTCGAGAAGGCGCTCGGAATCCTTGACGCGCATGGCTATGACGGCCCGCTCACCGTCGAGTACGAGGGACAAGGCGGAGACCCGTGGGAGAAGGTGAGGCACATCCTCGATGTGACCCGCCGTCATGCCCCCCACGGCACGATCACGGAAGGACACGACGCATGACCGAGAAGGTCGACGTTCTCATCATCGGGTCAGGACCAGCGGGATCGACCTATGCCCGCACCATCGGGGACGCCGTCTCCACGGCGCGCATCCTCATGGTCGAGGTCGGGCCGAGCATCCCCGGCATCCGCGGTGACCACACACAGAACATGACGGACGAGGAGCGCGCGGCGGCGCAACTGCTGACGCAGGGTCCGGATGTTGGACTCGAGCGTGCGACGGCCCTCGAGTTCCGGCAGACGATCCTGCCGGGACTCTTCTTCGTCGACCCGCGTCCCGCTCTCGAGGACGGCGAGGTCGGCCTCCCCGCCGCGAGCATGTCGAGCGGCGTCGGCGGCATGGGCGTCCACTGGGGCATCTCGTGCCCGCGTCCCAACCAGTCGGAGCGCGTCGGCTTCATCCCCTCGGCGGAGCTCGACGCGGCTCTCGACCACGCCGAGGTGCTCCTCGGCGTGAAGAAATGGGACGTGCCCGGAACCGGTCTCGCCGAGGCCATCCGTGCCGCGGAGGCCGACGAGTTCGACGGGCCAGGGCTCACTCCCGTCGGCTTCATGCCCGCCGCCTACCGCTGGGAGGACGGCCGACTGCGCTTCAGCGGCACCGGCATGATCCTCGGCACCATCGAGGACACGGTGCCCGGTTTCGAGCTGCGCGCTGAGACGCTCGCCCGCCGCGTGATCGTCGAGGACGGCGTCGCCGTCGGTGCGGTGCTCGAGGACCGCCGCAGCGGAGACACGTACGAGGTGCGAGCGGACCACGTGGTGGTGTGTGCCGACGGGCTGCGCACGCCGCAGGTCCTGTTCGCGTCCGGCATCCGGCCCCCCGCGCTGGGGCACTACCTGAACGAGCACTTCCAGGTGTCGGCGTTCGGTGCCCTCAACGACGACTTCGACCCCGAGCGCTTCGAGAACGACCCGGAGCACGTCGGCTACGTCATCGTCCCGTTCTCGGACGCTCGTCCCATGCAGGGCGGCGTCCTGCCGCTCATGAATTCGCCCTACCGCGTCGCGGTGGCGGGACAGGAGCACGCCGATCGGCTCGCCGTGTTCGCGTGGTACGGGGCGAAGGACATCCAGTACCGCGATCACATCGCGTTCAGTGAGACGGAGACCGACTTCTACGGCATGCCGAAGATGACCATCCACTACTCGCGCACGGAGAAGGACCGCGAGACGATCGAGCAGCTCACGTCGAACGCGCGCCGCAGCGCGAACCGGGTGGGCGCGCTGGCCGACGAGCCGACGCTCGCCGCGGGCGGCTCCTCTCTCCACTACCACGGCACCGTGCGCATGGGCGCGAGCGACGACGGCACCTCGGTGTGCGACCAGTACCTCGGCGTCTGGGGCGTGCAGAACCTGTACGTCGGCGGCAACGGAGTCATCCCGACCGCAACTGCCGCCAACCCGACCCTCACGATCGTGGCCCTCGCCTGGCGCGCCGCCCGGCGCATCTCCGCCCGGCTGAGCGAGCGCGCGAGCGCGCATTCGGCGGCGCGCCGATGATCGCGCGACAGACGGCGACACCGAGGCCCAGGGCCCGTGCGCCACAGCCTCACCCGCCCGCACGTCTCTGCGGGCACGAAGAAAGGAACGACACATGACGAACTGGACGAACTCGGTCGCCTTCATCACCGGGGGTGCGCAGGGCATCGGCCTGGGGATCGCTCGCTCACTGGTGAGCCGCGGCGTGCGCGTGGCGCTTGCGGACGTCG
>CAKTZW010000377.1 GCA_934636065.1 uncultured Labedella sp. | reverse complement strand
CCCATCGGCGGGTAGTACGCGGCCTCGACCACGCGACGCGCGTCCTCGACGCCGTCGACCATCGGCACGATGACCCCGGCCGCGCCCGCGTCGAACGCGCGGCCGATGAGTCCGAAGTCGTTCGCCCGCGGGCGCACGAACACACGCGCGCGGCCCGCGGCCCCGGGGGCCGCGGGCCCGAGGAGGTCGAGGGCTGCGAGCACCGTCGTGTCGTTCCACCGGCCGTGCTGCGCGTCGAGGCAGACCCAGTCCAGTCCGGACGTGCTCAACGCCTCCACCATCGCGGGCGAGTCGGCGAAGCTGAAGGCCCCGTACTCCGGCGTGCCGATCACGAGGCGGCCCCCTGTCGCGGCGCGCCGGGCGCCGACGCCGACGCGAGATCGCGCGCCCGCGCGAGTCCCGCATCCGCCGCCTCGAGGACGATCCCGCCGAGGTCGCGCTCCTCGAGGACCGCGACGGCGTGGTGGGTGACGCCCTGCACGCTCGTGATGCGCCGCCGCAACTCGGCGGGGTCCTCCCCCGTGTCCGCGAGGAGGGCACCGGCGCCGACGAGCACGCCGCGCGCGATCCTCCGTGCGTCGTCGGGATCGAAGCCCTGCCGCTCGGCTGCGGCGGCGAGCTTCTCGGTGAGGAGGAAGACGAGAGCGGGACCGGATCCCGACAGAACGGTGAGCGCGTCGAGGCCGTCCTCGTCGACGGTCATGACGTCGCCGAGAGCGGCGAAGAGTGCCGAAACGCGCGCGACCGCTGCGACCCCCGCATCTCCCGCGACGAGCCCGGCGAATCCCGCGCCCACCTGCGACGGCGTGTTCGGGAGCACCCGCACGACCTCGGAGGTACCGAGCCCCTCCCGGAGCGCCGCGACCCGCACGCCCGCGAGCACCGACACGACGACCGCTCCCGGCGTGAGGGCGCCACGGATCGTCGGCAGCACGTCGGGAGCCATCCACGGCTTGACCGCGACGACAACCACGTCTGCCCCGGCAACGGCCCGCTCGATCGCGTCGGGGTCGTCCTCGATCGAGAGCGCACGCACGCCCGGTTCGACGAGTTCGGCCGCTCGCGTCGCGCTCCGCGACACGGTCGTGACGGAGCGGAACGGCACACCGGCGCGCCGCCATCCCGCGAGGAGCGAGCGCGCGAGCGAACCGGCGCCGACGACGGCGAGCGCGGGCGACGGACCGGTCACCACGTCGGCCGCACGAGCCGGCCGCGGCTCACGATGGTCCGCTCCCGCGACTCGTCCGCGATCACGGAGACGTCCTCGAGCGGATCACCCGACCACACCACGAGGTCGCCGAGGGCGCCCTCGGCGAGGCGCCCGATATCCTCGCGCTGCAGGACGGCGGCGTTCCCCGACGTGAGCGAGCGCAACGCGTCGAGCGGGGTGGAGGCCTCGGCCTGGAGCCGCACGCCGACCAGCTGGTCGGACGCGAGGTCGCCCATGAGGTCCGAGCCGAATCCCACGGTGACCCCGGCCGCGAGGGCGTGGCCGATCGCGTACTTCCCGGCCTCGAGGACCTGCTTGTTCTTCGCGGCCGAGACGGGCGAGAGACCGACCTCGTCGCCGCGCCGGTCCATCGCGTCGTAGGCGGCGAGGGTCGGTACGAGCACGGCTCCCCGCTCGGCCATCGCTGCCGCCGTCTCCGGGTCGAGCAGGTTGCCGTGCTCGATCGATCGCACGCCGTTCTCGATCGAGTGCCGGATCGACTCGGGCGAGTACGAGTGCGCGGCGACGTAGCTGCCGCGCCGGGAGGCCTCGTCGGTGACGGCGCGGACCTCCTCGGCCGAGTACTGCGCCGGCCGCAACGGGTCGGTGAGCGAGGCGACCCCGCCGGAGGTCATGATCTTGATCGCGTGAGCGCCGTGGTGGAAGCGCGACCGCACGGCGACGCGGAGCGCGTCGACACCGTCGACGAGGTCGCACATGTGACCGCCGTGGAAGCACAGGTCGTCCTCGGCGCCGCGGTGGTCGCCGTGGCCGCCCGTCTGGCTGAGCGCCGCTCCCGTCCAGAAGTACCGCGGGGACGGGATGAGGCCGCGCTCGATCGCCGCGGACAGACCGGCGTCGCCGCCCGCGACGTCGCGCACCGTCGTGAAGCCCCGCCCGAGCGCGTCGCGCAGCCGGTGGGAGGCGGCGAGGGCGAGATAGCTGAGGTACGCGCTCTCGATGCGGCTCGTGATCATCGAGATCGCGTAGGCGTGGAAGTGCGCGTCGATGAGTCCCGGCGTCACGACGGCGCCGCGCGCCTCGATCACGTTCTCGCCCCGCGACACGTCGCCCAGCTCGACGATCACGCCGTCCACGATGCGCACGCCGCCCTCGACGAGCTCCGGCGACGTCCCGTCGAACAGGAGGGCGTCGACGACGGTCAGGTCGCCGCCGGTCATCGCGCGGCCGCCGTGCCGCGGCGAGCCGCCGTCGCCTCCTCGTCGACCTCGAAGCCGTCGCGGAGGACGACGCCGTAGGAGGACGCCGCGGCCTCGACGGACACGAAGCCGTTGCGGACGTCCGTCGCGACGGCCTGCGCGTCGCGCTCGAACGCCGGTCCCCAGCCGCCGCCGCCTCCGGTGGCGTTGACGAGCACGTCCCCGGCCTCGAGGTGCGAGTACTCGCCGGACCCGCGCCGCTCCTCGGCGGTGCCGGGGTTGATCGTCATCCCGTTCGGCACGGCCTCCTCGCCACCGGCGATCGCCCACGGCGCCGTGGTCTTGTACACGAGACCGATGCCGATCGAGGGAGCCGTGAACCGGTACGCCCGGCTCACGCCGACGCCGCCGCGGTGCTTCCCCGCTCCGCCGGAGTCGGGACGGTAGCCGTAGTGGTCGATGATCATGGGCGACTTGGTCTCGAGCACCTCGACCGGGTTGTTGCGGCAGCCCGGCTCGGAGAAGTGCATGATGCCGTCCTCCCCGTCGCCCCCCGCGTGGCCGCCGAAGCCGACGGCCTCGTTGGGGGCCTCGAGCCAGGACTCGCCGGTGCGCGGGTTCACGCCGAGCCCCATCATGGAGTTGACGTCGCCGCCGGAGGACGCGGGGATGCGGTCGGGCATGCCCTGAGCGAGCGCCTTGAGCACGACCTCGCCCGCGAGGAGCCCCGTCCACAGCGTGAACGTCGGCATCGGGGGAACGGCGTGCATGACGCTGCCCTCCCGGGTGATGACGCGCAACGGGGCGAAGTTGCCTGCGACGACGGGGCTGTCGGGCGTCGTGAGCGACTTGAACACGAGGCTGCAGAGC
>CAKTZW010000376.1 GCA_934636065.1 uncultured Labedella sp. | reverse complement strand
CTGCCGGGCCTGGTAGGCCTTCAGGCGCTTCCGCGCCTCGCGCGACGCTCGCTCCTCGTTCTTGCTCGGTGCCACGTGTTCCTCCGCTGTCGACCGGGCGCCCGCCCGTGTGATGGGGCCGGCCTCCGACCCCATAGCACTGTACGGGGCGCGCCGACGGCGCCGCAAAGAGACGCGCCACCCCGCTGTCGGAGGGGGCCAGTAGCCTGGAGGCATGCCTTCTTCCGCGCCCGGACTCCATTCCGGGTCCTCGCCGCTCGCGGTGCGCATGCGGCCCCGCAGCCTCGACGAGGTCGCCGGGCAGCGGCATCTGCTCGGACCCGGGTCGCCGCTCTGGAGCCTCGCCGGCGACACCGAAGGCACGTCGGGATCCGTCTCGGTCATCCTGTGGGGACCGCCCGGTACGGGCAAGACGACCATCGCGCAGGCGATCGCGCATTCGTCAGGCCGCCGCTTCGTCGAGCTGTCGGCGGTGACCGCGGGCGTCAAGGACGTCCGCCAGGTCATGGAAGAGGCGCTCTCGGGTCGCGACCTCTACGGCTTGTGCTGTTCCTCGACGAGATCCACCGCTTCACCAAGGCCCAGCAGGACGCGCTGCTGCCGGGGGTCGAGAACGGCTGGGTCATCCTCATCGCGGCGACCACGGAGAACCCGTCCTTCTCCGTCATCTCGCCCCTCCTGTCCCGTTCGCTGCTGCTGACCCTCGAGCAGCTCTCCGACGACGATTTGCGGCTCCTCGTCGACCGCGCGATCGAGGACCCGCGGGGCCTGGGTGGACGGGTCGACGTGGACGACGAGGCGAAGGACGCGATCGTTCGGCTCGCCTCGGGCGACGCCCGTCGCGCCCTCACGGCCCTCGAGGCCGCGGCCTCCTCCGCTGCTGCCGTCGCGGAGGAGGGCGAGCGCGCGGTCGTGACCGCCGAGATCGTCTCGAGCGCCGTCGACCGCGCGTTGCTGCGCTACGACAAGAACGGCGACGAGCACTACGACGTCATCAGCGCGTTCATCAAGTCGATCAGGGGGTCGGACGTCGACGCGGCGCTGCACTACCTCGCCCGCATGATCGAGGCGGGGGAGGATCCGCGGTTCATCGGGCGCCGACTCATCATCTCGGCCGCCGAGGACGTCGGGATGGCCGACCCCCAGGCGCTGCCGATCGCCGTGGCCGCCGCCGACGCTGTGCAACTCATCGGCATGCCGGAGGGGCGGATCCCGCTCGCGGAGGCGACCGTCTACCTCGCGACCGCCGCGAAGTCGAACGCGGCGTACAACGGCATCAACGCGGCGATCGCCGACGTGCGGGCCGGTGCGTTCGGACGGGTGCCGAAGCACCTGCGCGACGCGCATTACGCGGGGGCGAAGAAGCTCGGACACGGCACGGGCTACCGCTACCCTCACGACGCCGAGTTGGGCGTCGTCCAGCAGCAGTATCTGCCCGACGAGCTCGCTCGCGCCCGGTACTACCAGCCGACGAATCACGGCAACGAGCGCGACGTGGCCTCCCGGCTCGAGAAGCTCCGCCGGATCATCCGCGGCATCACAGGCTGAGCGCGCCGCCGTGCTAGGATTGTCGGCGGCCTAGGTCCTGTCCGAGCGTGCGGCTGCGCGACGACGACCGACGGGATTCGCTCTGTAGCCGAGCGGCCCTGGCACGAACCCTCTGACAACCGAACATCGACCGTCCGCGCCGGAAGGCCGCGCCGTGAGGCGCTGAGCCGAGACGCTCGGGCGAGTGATCCGTTCGGAAGGTTCCTCCGTGGACTTTCCGGGGTGCGCGTACGCACTCCGACCCGCGGTGCCGACGGCGCCGTGGAGATGTCGAATTCATCCGAAAGGAAACCGTGTCTACCAAGTCACGTACCCGCAGCAAGACCCGTCTGTCGCGTTCGCTCGGCATCGCGCTGACCCCGAAGGCCGCCCGCTACCTCGAGAAGCGTCCCTACGCGCCGGGTGAGCACGGTCGGTCGAAGCGCAAGGCCGACTCCGACTACGCCGTCCGTCTGCGCGAGAAGCAGCGCCTGCGCGCCCAGTACGGCATCCGCGAGAAGCAGCTCCGCATCGCCTTCCAGGAGGCCCGTCGCACGAAGGGCCTGACGGGTGAGAACCTCGTCGAGATCCTCGAGCACCGCCTCGACGCCCTCGTCCTGCGTGCCGGCTTCGCCCGGACGACGGCGCAGGCGCGCCAGATGGTCGTGCACCGCCACATCCTCATCGACGGCAAGATCGTCGACCGCCCGTCCTTCCGCGTGAAGCCGGGTCAGCTCATCCACGTCAAGGCGCGCAGCGAGGGCACCGAGCCCTTCCAGGTCGCGGCCGCCGGCGGCCACGCCGACGTCCTCCCCACGGTGCCGGGCTACCTCGAGGTCGAGCTCGACAAGCTCCAGGCGCGCCTCGTGCGCGACCCGAAGCGCGCTGAGGTCCCGGTGACCTGCGAGGTCCAGCTCGTCGTCGAGTACTACGCGGCTCGCTGACGCTCAGCACGCATCACCCGGAGGGGGTCACGGTTCGCCGTGGCCCCCTTCGTCGTCCTCCCTCGGACCGCGCGCCGGGGTGTCCGGACTAGGATGGACTCTCGGTCACCTGTCGCCGAGCGATCCCCGGAGGAGCACCTCATGAAGTCCGCATTCTGGTTCGTCGTCGGCATCGTCGGCGGCTTCGTCGTCGCCCACCAGATCAACCACTCGCAGCGCGGCGGGGCCTTCTTCGCCGACCTCGACGAGAAGATGCGCGAGTTCGGTGACTCCATCGCCGACGCCTACAAGGAGCGCGAGGCCGAACTGCGGGCGTCGCTCGAGAGCGTCACCCGTGAGGCGGAAGACGCGATCGACAAGCTCTCGAAGGACTGACGACGCCGTCGTCCACCCCGATCCACCCGGGCGTCCCCGCCCCCGTACGACTCGAACGGAAACATGCAGACAGCTGACATCCGGCAACGCTGGCTCGACTTCTTCGGCTCGCGAGGCCACACCGTCGTCCCGTCGGCCTCGCTCGTGAGCGAGGACCCCACGCTCCTCTTCACCGTCGCCGGGATGGTCCCGTTCATCCCGTATCTGACGGGGCTCGTGCCGTCGCCGTATCCCCGCGCCACCAGTGTGCAGAAGTGCATCAGGACGAACGACATCGAAGAGGTCGGCAAGACCCCGCGTCACGGCACCTTCTTCCAGATGAACGGCAACTTCTCGTTCGGCGACTACTTCAAGGAAGGCGCCATCGGCTACGCCTGGGAGCTGCTCACGAGCCCGGAGTCCGCC
>CAKTZW010000375.1 GCA_934636065.1 uncultured Labedella sp. | reverse complement strand
CGTGGACGGTGAGCGGCGGGGCCTCCGGTTTCGGGGGCAGCGGCGGAAACGCCACGATCACGAACGCGGCGGGTCAGACGCGCACGGGTCTGCTCCCGGGCACGTCCTCGACGGCGACGGACACGACGACATCGTTCACGATCGCCGAGGCGCCCTCGGGCGGCGGGCAGTACGTGAACGTGATCGGCCGCCAGGTCGGCAGCGAGTTCTACGGCGGTCGCGTGTGGATCCGGGGCAACGGCGTGATCCAGGTGCAGGCGCTCCGCGGCGGCACCCTGCTCCAGGGCGTCGACGTCCCGAGCCTCGCCTACACGCCGGGCACCGAGGTGAAGGTGCGTGTCCAGGTCTCGGGTACGAACCCGACGACGGTGCGCGCGAAGGTCTGGCTCGCGGGCCAGACGGAGCCGACCGGCTGGACCGTGTCGCGGACGGACACGACGAGCGCGCTGCAGGCAGCGGGCACCGTCGGGCTCCAGGTCTACGTCTCGGCGTCGGCGACCACCGTGCCGACGACGGTCAAGTTCTCCCGGTTCGAGTCGGTCGCGATCGGCTGATCCTTCCGCTCCTCCCACGGCTCCGCCGACGGCCCCTTCCGGGTCGTCGGCGGAGCCTTTTCCTCGCCGCCGGTCGAGTGGTGTCAGGTCACCGGCGACGGGACGCTGGCCCCTGACACACCCCGACACACCGCAGCGGGACCATCGTGCCGGGCCGGTAGGGAGCGCTGAGGCGCCCGGAAGCGCTCAGCCCGGGAAGCAGGTTCGGATCGGGAAACCAGGCTCGGGTCGGAAGGCAGGTTCGCGTCGGAGTGCGCTCGGGCCCCGATGGTGCGCTCGATCCGGCGCGCGCTCGCCGCAGACACAGGCCGGAGTGCGAGCGGGCCGGCCAGCCCGGTCCCTCGAGGCGGGAGGAGCGGCCGCACCGGGACCCCCCTCCGCCACCGCCTGATCCGGTCGGAGGCGGAGGCGGAGGCTACGACCGCTCGTCGGGGACCCGGGCGCATGCCGGGACGAGGCGGCCGGGCGAGGCCGACGGCCTCGCCCGGGATCAGACGGGGAGGGTCACTCGTCGATCGTGGTCACGCGTCGCGGGGCCGCCGGGTTGGTCGTCGGGTCGAGGTCCTCCGGGAGGCTCGGCTCGTCGGCGTGGGGGGCGGCGGAGGCGCCGCGGGACCGGCGGAGCGATCGCGCAACCCCGGCGAGGAGCATCACGTCTCGCCGCACCACGGGGACCACGAGCGCGATCAGGGCATAGACGATGAGGACGGCGACGGCGGCGAAGGCGATCTGTGCGACGCCTCCGAGGGGCGCAGCGATGACCGTCGTCCACCACGCCGCGGCCCCGGCGACGACGCCGAGGAGGCTGAGACGAACGGCCCCGAGGAGGAGCGCTCGACGCGGGATCTCCGTCGCGCGGCTCAACCACCAGATGGACAGCGGCCACGACAGCAGCGGCTCGAGTGCGAATCCCGCGGCGGCGCCGGCGATGCCCCACTGCGACCCGACCACCACGAACACGACCTTCATGGAGGCGCTCACGAGGGTGAAGCGGAAGAGCCACGGCATGAGTCCGCGGGCGTTGTACACCCACCAGTTCGAGTAGGCGAGGGTCTGGAAGGCGCCGGCGATCGCGAGGAACCGCAGCACCGGGCCCGCCTCGACCCATTGCGGGCCGAGAGCGACACGGACGATCGGGTCGGCGGCCGCCGCGATCACGACGAGTCCGGGCACGAGGGTGTAACCCATGGCGATCTGACCCATCACGATGTACCGGTTGAAGCGCTCCCGTTCCTCCTGTACGCGCGAGAGGACCGGCACCGCGACGCGCGTGATGGGGGAGCGCAGCTGGTTGAGCGGGTTCATGAGCATTTGGAAGCCGCGGCTGTAGACGCCGACCGCCGAGGGACCGTATCGGAGTCCGATGACGAGGGTGTCGGTGTTGTTGGCCGCGTAATTGACGAGCTGCGACGCGACCATGACGCCACCGAAGCGGTAGAACCCGGACAGGTTCACGTCCCGTCGCGGCAGGCGCGGCAGCCAGCGGGCGAAGGAGACGGACAGGATCAGGGTCAGCAGCGACTGCGCGACGAGCTGCCAGGCGAGGGCCCAATAGCCGAAACCGAGTGCCGCGAGGACGATGGCGGTGCCGAGCGCACCGATGGACGCGACGACGTCGATGAGGGCGAGGGAGCCGAAGCGGAGGGAGCGACTGAGACTCGCCTGGTGCTGGGTGGTGACGCCGTTGACGGCGAACGCGATGGCCATGAACTGGGTGAGGTGGACGAGCTCCGGTTGGCCGTAGAAGGCCGAGATGGGGAACGACAACCCGACGATGATGAGCCCGAGACTGAGCCCGATCCCGCTGTTGACCCAGAAGAGCTTGTCGCGCTCGGCGGACGACAGTGTCGGCGCCTGGATCGCCGCATTGGACAGGCCGAAGTCGCGGAAGATCTCCGAGATGCCGGCGATGGCCATGACCATCGCGAACAAGCCGTAGTCGTGCGGCGTGAGCAGTCTCGCGAGCACGACGATCGCGATCAGCTGGATCAGCATGCGCCCGAGTTGCGCGGTCATCGTCACGGCGACGCCGCGGACGGCGCGACCGCCGAACCCGGCGGACGACGGGGACTCCGAGGAAGCGGGTGTTGATGGGGCGGAACTCACGGTGCGCACCTCGCAGTACGATCGGAACAGAGGGTCATCGGGAGCGTGGGTCGCGGAACCGCGCGGGTCCCGTCCCCTTCCCGGGGGAAGGTCGCCCGCGGAGCGCGAGGCGACGGTGTCGAGGAGAGGGCGATCAACGTGTCGGACGTCGAAGCGCGGGGGGAGACGACGCCGCTCGCGGAGCTGTCGCTGACGATCGCGGTGCTCACCTTCCGCCGACCGGACGACATCGCGGCGGCGCTCCCGCTCCTGGTGCAGCAGGCCGCGACTGTCGCGGACCGCGTCGCCGACGTCCGCGTGCTCGTCGTCGACAACGACGCCGCGGAGAGCGCGAGGGACCTCGTCGTCCGGTTCGCGCACGGCGAGGAGGACGTGCGAGTGGTGTACGTCGCCGAGCACCGACCGGGCATCACGGCGGCGCGCAACCGAGCCCTCGTCGAGAGCGGGGACAGCGACCTGCTCGTGTTCATCGACGATGACGAGCGCCCGTCCGACGACTGGCTGGCCGCCCACCTCTCGGTGTTCGCCGAGCACGGGGCGGCGGCGGTGGTGGGACCGGTGATCTCCCGGTTCCCCTCGGAGCCGGACCCCTGGAT
>CAKTZW010000374.1 GCA_934636065.1 uncultured Labedella sp. | reverse complement strand
GTCCTCGACCGACGTGATGTCCGAGTCGGGCGCCACGACGAGGGCGGCCCACTCGGGCTGCGAGTAGATGTCGATCGTCTGGATCGGCGAGCCGTTCGAGCGCGCGAGCAGCGCGGCGGACCCGGCTGTCGACCCGACGTCGACGGCCCCGGCGCGGAGGTTCTCGTTCGCCTTGTTGGACCCGGCCGACTGCACCCAGTTGACGTCGATGTCCTGATCGGCGAGCGCGTCCTCCAGCCAGCCGTTCTCCTTGATGACGAGGGAGAGCGGGTTGTAGGTGGCGAAGTCGATGTTGAGCGTGCCGCCGGTCGTCTCGCCGGCGTCGTTCGTGGACGACCCGCCCGTCGCGTTCTCGCCGGCGGCGCAACCGGAGAGGACGAGGGCCGACGCGGCCGCGATGCCGACGACGGTCGTGGCGGTTCGGAATCGGGACGTGCGCATGGGTGCTCCTCGTGTGGGCCGCTGCTGTGGCGGATGGATCGGTCGGGTGGTGGGTCGGGGTGGTGGGTCAGGGTGGTGCGGGCGGGCTGGGGATGCGGTCAGGCCGGGATCGACGACGTGGACTCGGTTCCGCGACCCGACGCGTGGCGGTCGATGCCGAGGCCGGCGAGCAGCCGTGCGCGCAGCTCGGCGAGCTCCGACGAGCCGCGGTCGCGGGGTCGGGCGCCCGGTACGGTGAGGAGCTGAGCGATCGTCGCACCGGGCTCGCCGCCCTCCTCCTTCGCGAGCAGGACGACCCGGTCGGCGAGCTGCAGCGCCTCGTCGACGTCGTGCGTGACGAGCAGGACCGTCGTCGGCTCCGCCGCGAGGATGTCGAGCAGCAGGTCCTGCATCTTGAGTCGCGTGAGGGCGTCGAGCGCGCCGAAGGGCTCGTCGAGGAGCAGGACGCCCGGATTGCGTGCGAGCGCTCGCGCGAGGGAGGCGCGCTGCGCCATCCCGCCCGAGATCTCGCGGGGGCGGTGACCGGCGAAGTCGCCGAGGCCGACGAGGCCGATGAGGGTGTCGACGCGGGCGGTGCCGATCGCCTTGGGGGTGCCGCGCGGCAGCCCGAGCGCCACGTTCTCGTGGACGGTCCGCCAGGGGAGCAGGCGCGGCTCCTGGAAGCCGATCGCGGTGCGCGCGTCGATCCCCGACACCGGGGAGCCGTCGATCCGCACTCCGCCGCTCGTGGCGCCGTCGAGCCCGCCCGTGATGCGCAGGAGCGTCGACTTGCCGCAGCCGCTCGTCCCGAGGATCGCGACGACCTCTCCCGGATCGACGTGCAGGTCGATGTCGCGGAGCACGGGCCAGGCGGGACCGCTTCCCCGTTCCGGCGCGAACGCGCGGCCCACCCCCGTGAAGTCGATGGTCACGGCGCGACTGACGTCGCGAGCGGGCGGTCGCGTGGATGTCGTGGTCACGGGAGCTCTCGTCGAACGCGGACGGGGAGGTAGTCCCGCCCAACGCTACGGCGACCGTTCCCCTGGGCGCTGCTCGTGCGAAAGATTACGTAACACTGCGGCCTCATCCCCGAGCGCCCTCGTCCTTGACGGGTGCCGCACGCGGGTCTAGTTTGCTCAGCAAGAGGCGAGGATGCCTCGCATTCGCGAGGGCACGCCTCCGACGAGGGGGGACGGAATGGTAGGTCGCAGTATTCGACGACGTGTGCCGAGCGCGGGTTCTTTCGGGGACGACGGAGGTCCACGCGAGGACGCGGGGCGCGTCTCTTCCACGGCCGCGATCTCACTCCTGAGCGCGTCGCTTCTGGCGGTCGGCCTCGTCGCGGGAGGCCCGGCGCTCGCCGACACCGCGCCGCCGCTGGCCTCGACGCCGAAGACGGTCTCGTCGGATCCGCTCCCGACGGCGCAGGTCGACGGCGTGGTGTGGGACCAGGTGGCGATCGGCAACGTCGTCTACGTCGGCGGTGACTTCGACACGGCCAGACCAGCCGGTGCGAGCCCGGGCTCCGGCACGGTGCCGCGATCGAATCTCCTGGCCTACAACCTGGCGACGGGCGCGCTCGTCACCACCTTCGCGCCGTCCTTCAATGCGGCGGTCCAGGCCGTCGCCGCCTCGCCGGACGGGACCCGCCTGTACGTCGCCGGACTGTTCACCTCGGTGAGCGGGGTGGCGAGGACCCGGGTCGCGGCGTTCGACGTGCGCACCGGATCGCTCATCGCCTCCTTCAAGCCGGTCGTCGATTCGCGGGTCTACGCCCTCGCGGTCACGAACAGCACCGTCTACATCGGCGGCGCCTTCACGTCGGTGCAGAACAAGCAGCGGATCCGGGTGGCGGCGCTGCGCGCGAGCGACGCGGCGCTGCTCCCGTTCGCCCCGACGGCGGCCGGAGGGGACGTGCGGGCCCTCGCGCTCGCGCCGTCCGGCGGCGAGCTCGTGTTGGGCGGCAGCTTCACCTCCGTCAACGGATCGGACCGCCCCGGCTACGGCCTCGCCTCGGTCGATCCCACGTCCGGCGCCCTGCGCCCCTTCGCCGCCAATTCGGTGATCCGGAACGCCGGAGCCAACTCCTCGATCACGTCGCTCGCGGCGGACGCCGGCGGCGTCTACGGCAGCGGGTACGTCTACGGAGGTGGAGGCAACTTCGAGGGCGCGTTCAAGGCGGGCTGGAACGGCGGCGCCATCCGGTGGATGGAGGACTGTCACGGCGACACCTACTCGATCATCCCGGCCGGCCCCAACGCCTACATCGCCGGGCACCCCCACTACTGCGGCAACATCTCGACGGGCGGGTTCCCCGAGATGGCGCCGCCGAGCCAGTACTACCGGGCGCTCGCGTTCACCAACGCGGCGACGGGCACGCTCACGGCCAACAAGTCGGGCTCGTACCCGAGCTTCACGGGACAGCCGGCTCCCTCGCTGCAGCACTGGTTCCCCGACTTCAACACCGGCACGGTCACGGGGAGCACGCAGGGACCGTGGGACGTCACGACCGCGGGCGGCTACCTCCTCTACGGCGGCGAGTTCACGAAGGTGAACGGGAAGGGCCAACAGGGCCTCGTGCGCTTCGCGACCGATGCCGTCGCTCCGAACGACGACGGGCCCCGACTGTCGGGCTCCGGCATCGTTCCGACCGTGACGACAGCGGGTTCCGGCACGGCCCGCGTCTCGTGGACGGCCAACGACGATCGCGACAACAGCGACCTGCGATACGAGGTGATCCGGGACGGCAACACCGCGCAACCCGCGAAGACCGCCCGCGCGACCTCCAACTTCTGGACGAGGCCGCGGTTGACGGTCACCGACACGGGACTCGTGGTCGGTCGGACCTACAC
>CAKTZW010000373.1 GCA_934636065.1 uncultured Labedella sp. | reverse complement strand
CGCCCCCGATGACCGAGATGCCCGTTGCCCCGAGGGTCAGGAGCACCGAGATCCGGGTGGCCACGACGACGCGGGCGAACAGGTCGCGGCCGAGTTCGTCCGTACCGAACGGGTGGGCGAGGCTCGCGCCCAGCTGACGGTCCGCGATGTTCCGGGCGGAGGCGGCCTCTCCGAACAGCACCGGGCCGAGGACGGTGGCGAGCAGGACGACAGCGACCCCCGCGATGACGACGATGGCCTGGGGACTCCGGAGGGTGCGGGAGAGTCGGGTGGACATGGGTCAGGCCTCCGCGATCGCCGAGCGCGGGTCGAGCGCTGCCAGGGCGAGGTCGATGAGCAGGTTGGCGGCGAGCACGAGGACCGCGTACACGAGGACGACGCCCTGGATGAGCGGATAGTCCTTCGCCGTGATGGAGGAGACGATGGTCGATCCGATGCCCGGGATCACGAACACCGTCTCGATGAGCACCGTTCCGGCGACGAGTCCGACGAGGACGACTCCCCCGGCGGTGAGCGTCGCGGCGACGATGTTGGGGAGGGCGTGCCGCACGTACAGGATGCGGCCGGGGAGTCGCTTGCTGCGGGCCGTCGTGAGGTACGGCTCGTCGAGCACCCGCAGCATCTCGACGTGCACGATGCGCGAGAGGTAGGCGAGCGGGCCGATGGCGAGGGCGATCACCGGGAGCACGATCTGCGACGGCTGGCCCCATCCGGCCGGCGGGAAGGCCTGCAGCCCGACGCTGAAAACCGAGATGAGCACGACGGCAAGCAGGAAGTTCGGGACCGCGATGAGCACGCCGAGCAGCCCGGACACGCCGAGGTCGGAGATCCGGTGGCGCCCCCCGCGCGAGGACACGGCGGTCGCGACCCCGATGGGGAACGCGCCGAGAGCGGCGACGACGAACGAGACGACGGACAGCAGCAGGGTGGTCGGGAGCCGCTCCGCGAGAGTCGCGCCGACCGGCCGCTGCGAGGTGATCGAGACGCCGAGGTCGCCGGTGAACAGCCCCCCGAGATAGTTCAGGAACTGCTGCCCGAGCGGGAGGTCGAGACCGAGCTCGCGGCGGAGCGCCTCGACGGCCTCGGGCGACACCGTGGGGCCGAGGGCGGCCCGCACCGGATCGCCCGGCACCAGGTGCACGAGGAAGAACGACGCGACGAGCACGATCACGATCGACACGACGGCTCGGATCACCCGACGCAGCACGAAGGCGAGTCGCGGCGATCCCGCGACCTGCCGGAGCCGATCCCCCCGTCCCGCGGACGCGGGCGTCGACGGCGCCGGGGCGGTGAGGCCCGCGACCGCGGGGTTCGGGGGGATCGTCATGTGGTCAGCGCTCCAGTGGGATCGCGGTCGGGTGGGTCGTCATCGCGTCAGCCGAGCATCCGGATGGTGGTCGGCGCGATGCTGCCCGGCATCTCGAGCGTGGCACCGTTCAGCCAGGTGGGCGACTCCGTGTCGGCGAGCGGGAACGTGTCGACGCGGTCGATGAGCTCCTTCTCCGCCTGCAGCCAGAGGTCGCACGCCGCGTCGGCGTCCGGCGCCGTGAACGCCTCCTCGGCGAGGGCGTTGTACTCCGGGTTCGTGACGGACATGAAGTTGTAGCCGCCGTCCTCGCTCGTCGCGCCGAGGAAGAACAGGCTCAGCACGACCGGGCTCGACGGGGCGAGCTGGATGAAGCCGGTGTCCCAGTCGTACGTCTGGTAGAGGTCGGTGGACCAGCCGGTCGGGTCCTCGGCGACGAGCTCGGTGGTGATGCCGAGCTCGTCCCACTCCGCCTGCACCTCTTCGGCGGCCGCGCCGTGCGTCGGCGTCGCCCCGTCGTAGAGGAAGCGGATGGTGAGGTCGCGGGCACCGTCGGCGTCTGCGGGGTACCCGGCCTCGTCGAGCAGCTCGGCGGCGGCCTCGACGTCGCGGTCCGGAAGCTCCCACAGCGGACCGTCGGAGACGCACGTGAGCGGGATCTTGTTCACGAGCGAGACGGACTCCTGGTATTTCCCGTCGGTCACGAGCTCGCCGACCGCCTCACGGTCGAGCGCGAGGGTGAGGGCCTGGCGCACCCGGACGTCGGAGGTCGGACGGTCCTCCCGCTCGTTGAAGAGCATCTGCCCGATCGGGTTGAGGATGCCGACCGAGTCGAGGCCGGCGGCCTCGACGCGCTCGCGGTCCGGTCCGATGATCGGCGCGGCGTTGAGCTCGCCGGAGAGCAGCAGGTTGGCCGAGGTCGCCTCGTCCGTCACCACGCGGGCGACGATCTCGTCGGGCAGCCCCTCGGTCTCGCTCGTCACCTCCTCGGGTCCCCAGGTGTAGTCGTCGCGCTTCGTGTAGGTGTACTCGGATCCGGCCGCCACGTCGGTGAGCTCGAAGAGCGCCGTGCCGTTGGTGGCGTCGGCGAGGGTGGAGGGGTCGTCGAGACCGGCCTGGCAGACCATCTCGACAGCGCCGGTGCTCTGCAGGAGGAACGGGTTGTTCGTCGCGCTCTCGATCGTGAGGACGTTGCCGTCGGCCGAGGCCGTCATGTCCTCCGTGACGTTCGAGCCGAACCAGAAGGTGCCGTTGTCGGGGTTCGCCTGGTAGGCGAAGTTCGCCGCAGCCGTCTCGGCGGTGAAGTCGGTGCCGTCGGCGCACGTGACGCCCTCCTTGAGGGTGTACGCGATGGACGTGCCGGACTCCTCCCAGCTCTCGGCCAGCCACGGGATCGTCTCGCCCTCCGGCGTCGTGTAGGTCAGCGACTCGTAACCGAACGGCACGAGGGCGCGCTGGGCGAGGTTGACGCCGGTGAGCGGCGAGAGGTCGCCCGGGTCCTCGTTGAGACTCATCGCGAAGGTCCCGCCCGAGACGAAGTCGGACGGTTCCGCGCTCGGGTCCCCTCCGGTCCCGGTCCCGCACGCGCTGAGCGCGAGAGCTGTGGTGATGGCCGCCGTCGTGATGACGACCCGCCGGACGTTCCTGGTCATGATGTGCCCTTCGTCGAGTACGAAACGGGTGGTGCAGGGGTGTCGGTGCGTTCGATCCGGGCGAGCGGTCCCGCCGCCTTCACGGACACTCTGAGGGTCGGGCGGGTCGCGTACGAGACCGGCGTCTCGAGCACGTCGACCACCTCGACGGTGCGGGGATCGGCCCCCGCCTGGATGGCGCGTTCGATCGCCTGGCGGCTCGCCGCGGCGATGGCCGCGTCCCGGTCGGCGTAGTCGCCCATCTGGTCCGCGCGCCCGCCGGCGAGGGCAGCGCCGCCGTGGCGGAGCGCGTGGCGGCCGCCCGCGCCGTGCAGCGGGCGCGC
>CAKTZW010000372.1 GCA_934636065.1 uncultured Labedella sp. | reverse complement strand
CTCCACGATGGTGCGGCCGATGCCGCGAGCCCCGCCCGTGACGACGACGACGCGGTCGGTCAGGTCGATTTCCATCGGGGCTCCTTCGCTCGGCGACCGTCGGCGGCGACGGTCGATAGGCATACTATTCGTGGTCGCGCTCGATCGAGCCGGCCGGAGGCCAGGAGGACGACGGTGGACGAACGCGTGCTGTGGATCACCGGCGGCGGATCCGGGATGGGGGCGGCGACGGCTCGCGCGGCGGCGGCCTCGGGCTGGGAGGTCGTCGTGAGCGGCCGGCGGACGGGCGAGCTCGAGTCCGTCGCGGCGGAGATCCGTTCGAGCGGTGCACGGGCCGCGGCGCTGCCACTCGATGTCCGCGACCCGGTCGCGGTCGCCGACGCTCGGGACGCCATCCTCTCGCGGCACGGCCGGCTCGACGGTCTCGTGCTCGCCGCCGGCCTCAACGCGCCGCGGCGCCGGTGGGACGACCAGGCGATGGACTCCTTCCGCGCGATCGTCGACACGAACCTGACCGCCACCGCCGGTGTCATCGACGCGGCCCTTCCGGCGCTCCGCGCCTCGGCGGGCGTCGTGGTCGTCGTGTCCTCGTTCGCGGGATGGTCGTTCCAGCCCGCCGCCGGCGTCGCCTACTCCGCGAGCAAGACGGCGCTCGGCTCGATCGTGCGGACGCTCAACCAGCAGGAGGCGGTGGCCGGCGTGCGCGCGTGCCACCTGTGCCCGGGCGACGTGGCGACCGACTTCCTCGCGCAGCGGCCCGAGGTCCCCGACGGCGAGGCCCGCGCTCTCATGCTCTCCGCCGACGACATCGCTCGGGCCGTGGCCTTCGTCCTCGACGCGCCGCCGCACGTCCGGGTCGACGAGCTCGTGATCTCCCCGGTGTACCGGGACTGAGCCTTCCCATCGGATCCGGTGCGATCGCCGCCCGGATCAGGCTCCCGCGATGATGGCCCGGAGCCGCTCCGCCGCGACTTTGGGGGAGCGGTCGGCGCGAACCAGACCGTTCGTCTCCTGGCCCGTGTCGGTGAGCTGCGTGTAGCAGAAGCCGGCGAGGGCGCTCGAGGAGCGCACGGCGGCGACGATCCCCTCGACCCGCCGCGCGAAGTCCTCAGCGTCGTCCGCGGAGCTGTAGCCCCAGGCGCCCTCGACCGCCTCGTCGATGTAGCTCACCCCGCCGAACTCGGTGAGCATGACCGGCTGACCCTCGTCGCGCTGGCCCACCGAGATGCGCCGGCCCGCCGGCCCGATCCCGTCGATCATGTCCGTGAGCGCCGCGGACGAGCCGTAGCGGACGGCGAGCACCTCCGGGTCCGCCTCGTAGTCGTGCACCGTCCAGATGTCGCTGCCGGCGTGCTCCCATCCATCGTTCGAGATGACGGGTCGCGAGCCGTCGAGGGCTCGCGTGAGGTCGGCGATCGACCGGCTGAAGGCCTGCTGCCGCGGGTCCGAGGCGATGTGCTGCACGCCCCAGCTCTCGTTGAGCGGCACCCACGCGACGATCGAGGGGTGCGACCTGTCCCGACGCACGAGCGCCGTCCACTCCCTGGTGAGCGCGGCGATGGCCCGCTCGCCGAACTCGTAGGCGCTCGCCGTCTCGCCCCAGATCAGGAGACCCAGCCGGTCAGCCCAGTACAGGAAGCGCGGATCCTCGGCCTTCTGGTGCACCCGCGCCGCGTTGAACCCGAGCTCCTTGATGAGCTCGACCTCCCGTCGGAGGGCGGCGGCGTCGGGGGCGGCGAGGTGCGATTGCGGCCAGTAGTTCTGCGCCAGCACCGAGCGGAGGTAGACGGGCCTGTCGTTGAGCAGGAACCGACGATCGGCCGTTCCGACCGATCGGAACCCGAGATAGCTCGCCACGGCGTCGACCGGCGCCGACCCGTCGTCGAGCACGATGCTCGCGTCGATCAGGCGCGGGGTCTCCGGGCTCCAGAGCAACTGCTCGTACTGCTGGCCGTTGCGCTGCCGCGCCACGTGCAGCGTCAGCACGGAGGTCCGGTCGAGGAGCGAGACGCGGGCCTCGGCGAGCAGCTCGCCGTCGAGCCGCAGCTCCACCGAGGCGCGCACCGCGCCTCGCGGCCGCGCGTTGAGGACGAGTTCGAGGTCGACGCGTCCGCTCGGCACGTCGCTGCTCCACGCGAGGCTCTCGACGTGCGTCTCGGAGACGGCTTCGAGCCACACCGGCTGCCAGATGCCGGTCGTGCGGTGGTACCAGATGGCGTGGGGCTTCTCGAGCCAGTCCTGCTTGCCGCGCGGGATCGACACGTCATGCGGGTCGTCGACGGCGCGGACCACGAGGACGTTCTCACCGTCTGGCCGCAGGACATCCGTGACGTCGATCGAGAACGGCGTCTGGCCGCCCTCGTGCGACCCGACGAGCGTGCCGTTCACCCAGACGTCGGCCGACCAGTCCACGGCGCCGAAGTGGAGGAGGACCCGAGAGGTCGCCGAGTCGGAGCCGGCGGCGGCGAGCTCGTCGGCGCCGATGCGGCGCCGGTACCACGCCACGAGGTGATAGCCGGTGTCGCCGATTCCCGAGTTCGGGGACTCGGGGGGATAGGGCACGACGATCGTGCGATCGAAGTCGACGTCCGCCGGGCTCTGGCGAGGATCCTCGCCGAACGCGAACTCCCACTCTCCGTCGAGGGACCTCCAGTGCTCGCGCACGAGCTGGGGGCGGGGGTATGTGCCGTCCTGCTGCGTCGCAGGGAGGGGCGCGATGGTCATGTGCTTGCTCGTTTCACGATGTCGAACGGGATGGTCATCTCGGTCTCGGGCGGCGTCGGAGGGTCGTCCTGGAGCAGGAGGTCGAGCGCCGTCGCGGCGATCGCCTCGGTGTCGGGGGAGACGCTGCTGAGGGGAGGGGCGCTGTAACGCGCCTCCTCGGTGTCGTCGAATCCGATGACGGCGACGTCGTCGGGCACGCGCACCCCGTGCGAGGCGAAGGTGTGCAGGGCGCCGAACGCCAGGAGGTCGTTGAAGGCGAAGACGGCGTCGACCTCCACGCCCTCCGCGATGAGGCGGTCGGCCGCCGCGGCGCCGTCACGGCGGATGAACTCGTCGACCGTGCAGACGAGGCGTTCGTCGAACGGGATGCCGGCGTCCTCGAGGGCGAGGCGGTATCCGCGGAGGCGCAGGTCGGCCGTCTCGCGGTTCGGACCCGGCTGCGCGCCGATCGCGGCGATGCGGCGGCGGCCCCCGCCGACGAGGTGCTGCGTCGCGGCCCGGGCGGCCGCGACGTTGTCGACGGCGACGTGGGGGAACGGACTGCCTCCGATGTGCTCTCC
>CAKTZW010000371.1 GCA_934636065.1 uncultured Labedella sp. | reverse complement strand
CCGCCGGCCCCGGCGGCCGCACGCTGTCAGCCGCGTACACCTCTCCCGCCGAGGTGTGGGCGTGGTTGCCGGAGGCCGAGGCGTTCCCCACGACGATCGCCAACGTGGTCCGCGCGACCCTGCGCCAGCCGGACCACGCGGGACTCATCGTGAACCCGGTCGGTCCGCCGCTCATCGTCACGCGCCCGGAACTCGAAGCCCTTGCGGCTCGACTGCCCGCGGCCGACCCCGGGGCCTGACCGAGGCGCGAGCACCTCCCTTGCGCGCGCACCTCGCGATGACAAGGGGCTGCACCGATGCCGCTGCTACCGCCAGCATGGTCGTATGGGAAAAGCACTCGCGGTCATTCTCGGCGTCCTCTACGGCGGCCACGGCTTCCTCGGGCTCTTCGTCGAGCATGAGCACCTGCTCGGCATCTTCAATGTCGACATCTTCGTCGACGTCTTCGACCTGGTGCTCGCGGCCGTGCTGCTCGTGGTCGGATTCTTCGCCAGCAGCGCGGCGGCCATCCGTGGCGTCCTCCTGATCGCCGGCGGCGCGCTCATCCTGCTCGGTCTCGCGGGTCTCGCCGACCACACCGTGTTCGGGCTGCTGCCCACGGGGCTCACCCTCATGGACTTCATCGTCCTCTTCGCCCCCGGCG
Organism: uncultured Labedella sp.; assembly: GCA_934636065.1. Classification (GTDB taxonomy): domain Bacteria; phylum Actinomycetota; class Actinomycetes; order Actinomycetales; family Microbacteriaceae; genus Labedella. The sequence goes on along the minus strand of CAKTZW010000371.1, from coordinate 2,643 downwards.
CGGTCGCCGTGATCATGGCGGTCATCCCCGGCACGGAGAAGCCCCTCGTCTCCGGCGGCGTCGCGATCAACTAGCGGCAGGAGCCGCGCACCGAGCGCGTCAGCCATCGCGTGAGGGGACCGAGCCGCGTCGGCCGGCACGTTCGGCGAATCGATCGATTGCGGAGAGGATCTCGTCACTCCTCCAGAATGGCCCCAGTCGGTGCTCCGCCTTGGATCGCACGATCCCCGCGTCGACGAGTGTTCTCAACGGCGGATAGACATTCGGTTGCCGCACCCCGAGTTCCCGTGCCGCGGTGGCCGAGTCGAGCACGGGGCGACGGAGCAGCACATCGAGGAGCCGCCACGCGTTGCTGTCTCGGCGCACCGCCAATCTCTGGTCCCAGCCAGACCGGATGTCGTCGAGTTCCGCGACAAGCGTGCGCGCATTCGCGACTGCCCGGAGCGATGCGTCTGCGAAAGCGCGCACGATCGGATCGACCTCGCCATTCCGATACGCGGTCAATGCCGAGTGGTACCCGTCCACATCTGCCAGCAGGCCGGCCGATACCGGCACGGCGACACTGCGCGTGACTCCACGATGTCGCAGCATCGCCTGGGCGAGCGCGCGTCCGGTTCGGCCGTTCCCGTCCGTAAAGGGATGAATCGTCTCGAATTGCGCATGTGCGACAGCGACCGATACGAGAGGGGGCACAGATTCTCGGCGGGCGAACGCCGCCAGGTCATCGATGAGGCGGACAACCCGGTCGTGAGCGGGCGCCACGAAGTCGGCGCCGACGGGGGTGTCGGATCGTTTCCCGATCCAGACGGGCCCATCGCGCCATCGCCCAGGGGTATGCCGGGGCTGATCCACCATGAGCACAGCGTGCATCTCCTTGATGGCCTCGGGCGTGAGCCCATCCGAGAGATCGATGGCGGCCTGCATCGCCCTCGTGTTCGCAGCGATCTGTTCGGCATTACGACTGGTCTTCACGCCCAGTTCGGCGGCGAAGATTGCGCGTGCGGAGGCCGTGAGGTTCTCGATCTGCGACGACGATGCCGCCTCAGAGCGCAGAAGGACCGGAGCGAAGGAGGTAACACGGCTCCCCAGCTCCGCATCGAAGCGGCTCAGTTCACGAGCTGCCTCGTCAGCGGCGGCAGCCGCACCGATACTGGGGCGAGGCGTGAGTCCCCGGATTTCGGCCGGAAGCGCCGACCGGTAGCGCGACCCTTTGGCCTCTCTCTCCGCGCTTGCACCCCAGACAGTGGTGGGAATCCACATCTGATTCTCCCACTCGAGCCGGGGCCATGGTTCGGCAGTCTCGCTGGCGCGATCGGACGTCATAAACTCCTTCCGCAAAATTATGACTTAGCCGCATAAATCATAATCCCCGGCGAACGCGTTATGGGCTCGCCGCACCGTCAGCGGCCGAGCGGGGTCATGTCGGCGTAGCGGTCCCCGAGCGGAGCGGGAAGTGCGGACAGCCGGGCGAGCTGCGCCTCGCTCAACTCGACACCCACGGCGCCGGCGTTCTCCTCGAGCCGTTCGACGCGCTTGGTGCCCGGGATCGGCACGACGTCGTCGCCCTGCGCGAGCAGCCAGGCCAGCGCCACCTGTGCCGACGTCGCGCCCACCTCGGCGGCGACCGCGTCGACCTCCTCCACGATGCGGATGTTCGCCTCGAGGTTTCCGTCCGCGAAGCGCGGGTTGTTCCGGCGGAAGTCGTTCTCGTCGAGCGCGGCGACGGAACGGATCTCGCCGGTGAGGAACCCGCGGCCCAGCGGCGAGTAGGGCACGAAGCCGATGCCGAGCTCACGCAGCAGGGGCAGCAGCTCCGCCTCGGGGTCGCGCGTCCACAGCGAGTACTCGGTCTGGATCGCGGTGATCGGGTGCACCGCGTGGGCGCGGCGGATGGTGTCGACGGACGCCTCGGAGAGGCCGATGTGCCGCACCTTGCCCTCCTGCACGAGCTCGGCGAGCGCACCGACGGTCTCCTCGATCGGCGTGTTCGGGTCGATGCGGTGCTGGTAGTAGAGGTCGACGTGATCGGTGCCGAGCCGTTCGAGCGAGCCCTCGATGGAGCGGCGGACGTTCTGCGGCGAGCCGTCGACGACCCGGCCGCCCTCGGGGGTCGCCCGGTTGCCGAACTTCGTCGCGATGACGACCTCGTCCCATCGTCCGGCGAAGGCGCGCCCGACGAGCTGCTCGTTGAGGTAGGGGCCGTAGATCTCGGCGGTGTCGATGAACGTGACGCCGAGGTCGAGTGCACGATGCAGCGTGCGGATCGACGCAGCATCGTCCACGCCGGCACCGGTGTAGTAGGCGGACATGCCCATGCAGCCGAGCCCGAGGCGCGACACCGCGAGCGGGCTCGACCCCCGCTGCTCCGTGCCGAGGACGGTGGAGGGGAACGGGGACGGGGTCGTCGCGTCGGTCATACCGGCAGCCTAGGCGCGTCGACCCCGCGCCGCGTCGGGCGGACGCAGATGCGCATCCCGCCCGACGCTCGACCGCTGACGGAACGCCGTCAGTCGCGAGTGCCGTTCTCGGGGCGGCGGTGCGACGGAGCGTCCGGGCCCTCGCGGACCGGGTCAGATCCGGGTCCGGCACCTGGCGTCTCGCCCCCGATGCCGGGAGGGGCCCAGGTCGAGCGCTCCGGAATAC
>CAKTZW010000370.1 GCA_934636065.1 uncultured Labedella sp. | reverse complement strand
TCGTCGCGCGCAACTGCTCGCCGCGCTCGGCCGCGTTCTGCACGAGACCGGCGCGTTCGATCTCGCCGAGCACCGCGCCCGCGACGGCCGTCGCGAGGGCGTTGCCGCCGAAGGTCGATCCGTGGGTACCGGGGTAGAACAGTTCGCTCGCGGCGCCGAACGTGATGAGCGCGCCGATGGGGAACCCGCCGCCGATGCCCTTCGCGACCGTGATCGCGTCGGGAGTGATGCCGGAGTGCTGGAACGCGAACCACTCGCCCGTCCGGGCGAAACCGGCCATGACCTCGTCGAGGATCAGCAGGAGGCTGTAACGGTCCGCGATGGCCCGGACGCCCGCGAGATACCCGGGCGGCGGAACCAGGATGCCCGCCGTCCCCGGGATCGTCTCGAGGAGGATCGCGGCGATCGTCTCGGCGCCCTCGGCCTGGATCACGCGCTCCAGGTGGTGCAGGGCGCGCTCGCACTCCTGCTCCGGCGACTCCGCCCAGAACTCGGAGCGGTAGAGGTACGGACCGAAGGCGTGCACGTGGGCCCGCGCGTACTCGTTCGGCATGCGACGCCAGTCGCCCGTCGCGACGATCGCGGCGCCCGTGTTGCCGTGATACGAGCGGTAGTGCGACACGATCTTGTCGCGACCGGTCGCGAGTCGGGCCATGCGGATGGCGTTCTCGTTCGCGTCGGCGCCGCCGTTGGTGAAGAAGACCTTCGAGAACCCCTCGGGCGCGCGCTCGAGGACGAGCTCCGCGGCCTGCGCACGGGTCTCGTTGGCGTGCGCGGGCGCGACCGTCGTGAGCCGCGCGGCCTGCTCCTGGATCGCCGCGACGACCTTCGGGTGCTGGTGGCCGATGTTGACGTTGACGAGCTGGCTGGAGAAGTCGAGGTACTCGCGCCCGTCGACGTCCCACACGGTGGAGCCGGAACCTCCCGCGAGAGGAAGGGGAGCGAGGGAACCCTGCGCCGACCACGAGTGGAAGACGGAGCTGCGGTCGCGTTCGGAGACGGACGCGTTCGTCGCGGTGGGCGCCGTGAGCGGAGTCGGGTTCGTGGTCATGGCCGGCCTGTTCGTCGAGGGGGGAAGCGGTGCCTCCATGTAAGCGTGTCCCAGATCGAGCCGAGTGGCGCATTTGTCGATATCATCGGACCGGATCCGACAAAACGCGAACGCGGAGGTGGCCGGTGCCCACGACGCTCCGCGCGCTGCTCGCCGCCCCGGCGTTCCGGCTGCGGATCCTCGCGGGCGCCGATGACGGCTCGGCGGTGCTCGACGAGCCGCTCCTCTGGGCGCACAACTCGGACCTGCTCGACCCGACGCCCTGGCTCGAACCCGGCGGACTCCTGCTCACCGACGGCATGCATCTGTCCGAGGACTCCGCTCCGGCCGACGTCGACGCGTACGTTGCCCGGCTCGTCGCGAGCGGCACGCGCGCGCTCGGGTTCTCCACCGGGATCATCCACGACGACGTGCCGCGTGTGCTCGTCGCCTCGTGCGACCGCGCGCGGCTCCCGCTCCTCGAGGTCGCCGACCGGACGCCGTTCATGAGCATCATCCGGCACGTGTCCGACGTGATCGCGGCGGAGCAGCGCGGACGGCTCGAGTGGTCGCTCACGGCGCAGCGTGCGATCGCCCGCGCGGCACTGCGTCCCGACGGGCTCGGAGCGATCCTCGAGGAGCTCGAGCGCCGACTCGGCTGCTGGGTGGCGCTCTTCGACCCGCTCGGGAACCGCCTGGACGTGCGCACGCGCATCCCGATGCCCGCGGAGGCGGAGCCCGCGGTGGAGGAGGCGGTGCGGGCGGCGCTCGCGCGGGGGAACCGCTCGAGCGCGCGCGTGATCGTCGGTTCGGAGGCGGTGACGGTGCAGACGGTCGGGCAGCGCGGACGCATCCGGGGCGCGCTCGTGGTCGGGACCGCCGCCCCGCTCGACGCGGCCGAGACGGATCTCGTCGCGAGCGTCATCGCCCTCGCGAGCATCGCGCTCGAGCAGAGCCGCACGGTGGAGACGGCGCGGCGGCAGCTGCGATCCGGGCTGCTCGAGCTGCTGCTCGCGGGAGTCATCGACGTCGCGGGACGGACGGCGGGACGCCTGGGTGGACGCCTTCCGGAGGCGCCGGTGCGCGTGGCCGTGCTCGCCCGAGCGGTCGACGGTCAGTCGCTGCTCGACGAGCTCGAGCTGCTCGCGGGCGACGAATCCGGGCGGGTGTTCGTGGCGGAGCGCGACGACGAGGTCGTCGCGGTGGTCGGGGCGGACGACGATGGCCCGCTCGAACGCGTGCTGTCACGCCACGACATGCCCGTCGGTCTGTCCGCCCCGATCGGTTGGGACGACCTGCCTCGCGGTCTCGTGGAGGCGCGCCAGGCATCTGCTCGCGCCGACGAGAACCGGCCGGTCGTGAGGTTCGAGGCGCTCGCGGAGGAGGGGATGCTCGGCCTCCTGCAGGCGAGCGGGGCCGACGCCCTCGCACGACGGCTGCTCGAGCCGCTGCTCTCGCTTCCGGAGGCGGAGCGGGAGCTCGCGCGGCGGACCGTCGTCGTCTGGTTGACGCACAACGGGGCGTGGGATCCGCCGGCGAAGGAGCTCGGCATCCACCGGCAGACGCTCCGGAACCGGATCACCGCGATCGAGTCCCTCCTGGGTCTCGACCTGGGTTCGTTCCACTCCCGCTCCGAGCTCTGGACAGCCCTCCACCTCCTCCCCCCTGCTACATAAAAACGGAGATGGTGCACGTCGTTACGTGCACCATCTCCGTTTTTATGTAGTGCGGGGTCAGTTCTGGGGGAAGCCGAGGTTGATGCCGCCGTGGCTCGGGTCGAGCCAGCGCGAGGTGATCGCCTTCTGCTGAGTGAAGAACCTCACGCCCTCGGCGCCGTGCGCCTTCGTGTCGCCGAAGAGCGAGTCCTTCCAGCCGCCGAAGGAGAACGTCGCGACGGGGACCGGGATCGGCACGTTGATGCCGATCATGCCCACCTGGACCTCGTTCTGGAAGCGACGGGCAGCACCGCCGTCATTCGTGAAGATCGCCGTGATCGCGATGGGCAAGATCGGCCTGCCGCTTGCCCGCAAGGCAGTGGAGGACATCTGCAAGAGCTACAGCTTTAATGTCCCGCTTGATGAAAAGACCGGCGCACAGCCGGTTGCCATGCTGCAGCAGATCGAAATCGTTAAAGTGCTCTATCACGGTGCCGAAATCATCATCTTCGACGAACCGACCTCGGTTTTAACGCCGCAGGGCATCGAAGGGCTGTTCCAAGCGCTTCGTCATCTCAAAAATATGGGAAAAACCATCATTC
>CAKTZW010000369.1 GCA_934636065.1 uncultured Labedella sp. | reverse complement strand
CGACGGTCGCGAACGTGGAGACGCTGCGCGCCCGCGGCGTGACGATCGTCGGGCCGGTGTCCGGCGCCCTCACCGGACCGGACGACGGCCCCGGCCGCCTGAGCGAACCGGAGGACATCGTCGCGGCGGCGCTCCAGGCCCACGCCGCCGTCGCGGGGACGGCCGACCGCCACCAGGGGGACCTCCGCGGGCGGCACGTGATCGTCTCGGCGGGTGGGACGCGGGAACCGCTCGACCCGGTGCGGTTCATCGGGAACCGGTCGAGCGGCAAGCAGGGCCTCGCGATCGCCCGCGCGGCCGCCGCACGCGGAGCCCGCGTCACGCTCGTGGCCGCGCACCTCGACGCCGACGTCGATTCCGCCTCGCGCGACGCCGCGGCGGTCGAGGTCGTCCGGGTCGAGACGGCCGCGGAGCTGGACTCCGCGATGCGCTCCCACGCCGCGTCCGCCGACGTCGTGGTCATGGCGGCCGCAGTGGCCGACTACAGACCGGCCTCCGTCTCCGCATCGAAGATCAAGAAGGACGACACCGGCGACGACCTCACGCTGACCCTCGAGCGCACGCCCGACGTTCTCGTGGGGCTCGCCGCCGACCGACGACCGGGCCAGGTCGTGGTGGGATTCGCCGCCGAGACGGCGCCGGACCGCGACGCTCTCCTCACGCTCGGACGCGCCAAGATGGCGCGCAAGGGCGCCGATCTGCTCGCTCTCAACGTCGTCGGGTGGACGACCGGCTTCGGCACGGAGGACAACGCCGTCGTCGTGATCGATGGATCGGGCAGCGTCGTCGCGGAGACGACGGGGTCGAAGGACGCGGTCGCCGGCGCCCTCCTCGATGCCGCTGCCGCCCTGCTGCGCTGACCGGCTGAGGACGGGCGGTCCCTGAGCCTGTCGAAGGCCGACGGGCTCAGCGGCGGGTGAGCGCCGCGTCGACGAGGACGGACGCCGCGGCGCGGGCGTGCAGCGCCGACTCGGGGCTCCCGGAGATGGCTGCAGTCGTCTGCGCGCCCTCGGCGAGGAGCGCGAGCTGCGGCGCGAGCGACGCGTCCGCCCCGGCACGCTCGACGAGGGCCGCGACGTACCGCTGGAAGGACTCCTTGTGATCGCGCGCCAATTCGGCGACCGAGGGGAAGACCGAGCCGAGCTCGCCGAAGGCGTTGATGAATCCGCAGCCGCGGAAGGAGTCGTCCTCGAACCACGAGGCGAGGTAGTCGTAGATGGCCAGGAGCTTGTCGCGCGGCGAGGACGCCGCCTCGACAGCCGCAGACACTCCGCCCTCCCACAGCGCGTGGCGCGCTTGCAGCACCGCGAGGACGAGCGCCTCCTTCGAGGGGAACTCCTGATACAGCCGCTTCAGCGAGACGCCGGCGGCCGAGCGCACCTCGTCCATGCCGACCGACTGGAAGCCGCGCGCGTAGTAGAGCGCGTCGGCAGCGGCGACGACGCGGTCGGCGGCGTCGTTCGTGAGTGTTCTCGAAGCGGTCACGGTCATGTCACCCAGTCTACTTGACTTTGAGAACGCACGTTCTCTAGAGTGTGAGACATCGGAGAACGACCGTTCTCCAAGGGACCGCTCACCGGAACGATCCACGAGACATTCGGAAAGGGACAGACCATGGGCTACATCACCGTCGGCACCGAGAACAGCACGGACATCGAGCTGTACTACGAGGACCACGGAGCGGGCCAGCCCGTCGTGCTCATCCACGGCTACCCGCTCGACGGAGCGTCGTGGGAGAAGCAGACGGCCGCGCTGCTCGCCGCAGGGCACCGCGTCATCACCTACGACCGCCGCGGATTCGGCCGGTCGAGCAAGGTGACGACGGGCTACGACTACGACACGTTCGCCGCCGACCTGAACACCGTCCTCACGACCCTCGACCTGAGCGACGTGGTGCTCGTCGGCTTCTCCATGGGCACCGGCGAGGTCGGCCGCTACCTCGGCACCTACGGGTCTGAGCACGTCGCGAAGGCCGCGTTCCTCGGGTCGCTGGAGCCGTTCCTGCTGCAGACCGAGGACAACCCGACCGGCGTCCCGCAGGAGGTCTTCGACGGACTGCTCGAGGCCGCGACCGCCGACCGCTACGCGTTCTACACGGAGTTCTTCAAGAACTTCTTCAACGAGGACGAGACCATCCCCGAGCGCTTGAGCGAGCAGGCGTCGCACGCCAGCTGGATCACCGCGATCGGATCCTCGCCCTTCGCGGCGACGGCGGCCCAGCCCACGTGGCTGACGGACTTCCGCGGCGACATCCCGAAGATCGACGTGCCGACCCTCATCGTGCACGGCACCGCCGACCGCATCCTGCCGATCGACTCGACGGGTCGCGTCTTCTCGAAGCTCGTCCCGAGCGCCGACTACGTCGAGATCGAGGGCGCGCCCCACGGCATGCTCTGGACTCACGCCGCCGAGATCAACGAGGCGCTCCTCGCCTTCCTCGCGAAGTAGCACTCACGCACCTCCGCCTCACGGCGGACGCCGAGCGGGTCGGCCCCAGTGCACCGGGGCCGACCCGTTCGGCCGCGCACACCCCGCTCGGCCGTCCCCTGTCGACGCACCCGGCCAAGACGGACGCGGGAGAATGAGACGGTGAAGCGCAGCGCCGGCATCCTCCCCTACCGCCACACCGACGAGAGCGTCGAGGTGTGGCTCGCCCACCCGGGAGGGCCCTTCTGGGCGAAGAAGGACGCGCGGGGATGGGGCGTCGTGAAGGGCGAGTACCTCGAGGACGAGGAGCCCGAGGCGGCGGCGCGTCGCGAGTTCGCTGAGGAGACCGGGGCGCCGGCGCCCAACGGCGACTACGTGCCGCTCGGCGAGTTCCGGCAGTCCTCCGGCAAGGTCATCACGGTGTTCGCGGTCGAGCACGACCTCGGCGATCTCGAGGTCCGCAGCAACACGGTCGCCATCGAGGTGCCGAAGGGATCGGGCCGATTCGTCGAGTTCCCCGAGATCGACGAGGCCCGCTGGTTCGACCTCCTCACCGCGGCGGACAAGATCCACGCCGGCCAGCTCCCGGTGCTCGCGGCCCTCGTCGAGCATCTCAAGACGATCCCCTGAGCCGCGCGCCTGCGCGCGGTCCCCGAACGCGGTCCTGAGCTCGTCGAACGGTGACAGCGGTCGTCGCCACCGCCACCCCGGTCGTCAGCGGCACCTCGCACGTGGAAGGCCGTCCGCATCGGATCGACCGAGCTCCCGTTCTGGGCCTGGTGCGTGGTCACCGTCTTCTGCACGGCGTGCGCTCGATGTTTCCGGTGATCGAGTCCAGTCCGTCCCTCGAGGACATCACCGC
>CAKTZW010000368.1 GCA_934636065.1 uncultured Labedella sp. | reverse complement strand
CCTCGAGGCCCTCGACTACTCGCACCGCGCCGGAGTCGTGCACCGCGACATCAAGCCGGGCAACGTCATGGTGACCGACAAGGGCCAGGTCAAGGTGATGGACTTCGGCATCGCCCGCGCCGTGTCCGACTCGTCGTCGACGGTCGCCGAGACCACGCAGATCATCGGCACGGCCGCGTACTTCTCCCCCGAGCAGGCCAAGGGCGAGCCCGTCGACGCGCGCGCCGACCTCTACTCCACGGGCGTCGTGCTCTACGAGCTGCTCACCGGTCGTCAGCCGTTCCGCGGCGACACCCCCGTGGCGGTGGCGTACCAGCACGTCAGCGAGACGCCGGTCGCGCCCTCGGAGCTCAACGAGCAGGTTCCGCTCGGTCTCGACGCCGTCGTGCTGCGCGCCCTCGCGAAGGACCCCTTCCAGAGGTTCCCGGATGCTGCGGCGTTCCGCGAAGCGCTCGACACCGCGGTCGGCGGCAAGGCGCCCACGAAGCGCCAGCTCGGCGCGCTCACGAGCGAGCTGTACGGTCCCGACCCGCGGCATGCCGCCGAGACCGCGCGATCGCTCCGGCAGCTGAGCAGCGACACGACCATGCGGGACCGGTTGTTCGCGGCGAACACGTCACGGTGGTCCTCGATGAAGGTCCAGTAGAGCGCGTCCCAATCCGCGCTCCACTCCCCTGCCAGCAGATCCGACATCTTCCGCAGGTAGTTGCTCCCCGACACGTAGGGCTTCGTCGTGATGTCGTTCCCGGCGGCGAACTGGCTCATCGCGTAGACGTTCGGCACCATGACCCAGTCGTACGCGTCGATGAAGAGGGACATGAACCACTCGTAGACGGCGTCGGGGTGGATGCGGAGGAGCGCCATGGCGTTGCCCAGCACCATGAGCCGCTCGATGTGGTGCGCGTAGCCCGTGTCGAGCACGCGGCCGATCACGAGGTCGACGGGAGCGAGTCCGGTGGTCGCGTCCCACCAGCCCTCCCCCAGCGCGTTGTGGTGGCGGAGCACGTTCCGGGTGCGCATCCAGCGGCCGCGAGTCCGATACGTCGCGCGCATGTATTCGCGCCAGCCGATGATCTGCCGGACGAAGCCCTCGAGGGAGGCGATCGGCACGTCGGACGGGGCGTCCCCGAGCACCGTGGCGAGGACGTCCTCGGGGTCGAGGAGCCCGACGTTCAGCGAGGACGAGAGCAGCCCGTGGTCGATGAACGGGTGCACCGACGAGATGGCGTCCTCGTACGGTCCGAAGTCGCGGAGGCGCTCCGCGACGAACTCGCGCAGATGCTCGCGGGCCTCGTCATGGCTCGTGGGCCACGCGAACGAGCGGGCGTCGCCCGGCGCGTCGGGAAACTCCTCCTCCACCCAGCCGATGGCCGCGGCCACCTCGGCGGGGACGTCGGTGCCGGACTGGTCGTCGACGAGGGCATCGAGGTCGAACACGCCGTCGCTGCTCGTCCGCTGAGTGTGCGCGAACCGAGCGACCGTCGGCGGGGTGTAGCCGCGCGGCAGCTTCTTGCGGTTCTCCGCGTCGAATGACCATCGCCCGCCGAGCGGCCTGTCCCCGTCGAGGAGCACGCCGAGGCGGCGACGCTGCCAGACGTAGAAGTCCTGCATCCGAGCGTCGTGCTGCCCGAACCAGTCGTCGATCTGCTCCCGGTCGGTGAGGAAGCCCGGCGACTCCATCACGTCGCCGCGGATCATCCGGTAGCCGCCGTCCGCGAGCGCCGCGACGAGGTCGCGTTCGAGCCAGTCGTCTACGACGTCGTACCAGGTGACGAGGTCCGGCTCGCGCTCGCGCACGAGCTCCGCCAGCTGCTCGCGAGAGGGGCGGTCGGCGACGCTCCGGAGGACCTCGACCGCGAACCCGGCGTCACGCAGGCGCCGGGCGAAGCGGCTCATCGACGCCCGGTGCAGGACCAGCTTGTGCGCATGGAACGCGTACTGGCGGAACAGCAGGTCGTGTTCGATGAGGACGAAGACGGTGTCCTCGGGAGCATCGAGGTGCTCACGGAAGAGCTGGTGCGGGAGGACCAGGCGGAGGTTCGGGCCGGAGCTCATGCTCCGACACTAGGTCCCGCGTCCGCCGTGGAGGCCGGGTTGCGCGAGGCGCCGTGCGGGGACCGCAAGCCGTGGCCGAGGCCGCCCGACGGGCGTACCGTCGAGGCATGAGCGATGAGAAGAACGGCCCGGACGGGTCGAACGTTACCGACGGATCGAACAGTACCGACGGACCCGGCGACGAGAGCCTGCGGGAGATCATCGAGGAGGCCGACGCGGAGCACGGCGACGACGGTGCCGGTGCGATGGCGGACCACCTGCGCGACCGTGTGGAGGAGACGTCGGCCGAACACGAGGAGCCCGGCGACGTCGAGGACTGACCGGCGGAGGGCTCTCGTCCGGCGCCGGTCGGTCTCGGGGTCGGGTCAGTCGGTGACCTCGTAGAAGGAGGGGTCGGCGGCCTCCCCCGGCGTCGCTCCCCCGCCCTCGTGCCCCGTGTCGCGGGCCCGGTAGGTGACGCCCTCGTACACGATCTCGGGTCCGGTGTCCTCGACCACGGCCACCGTCACGCCGCGGGAGTTGATGAGCTTCGCCTTCATGCGTCGATCCTCCCATGCCACTTCCGTCGAAGGATCGACGCGGCCCGACGGCCCACTGGATGGACCCGTATGTTCAGGCGGCCGGGGCGTAGCGATAGTAGTCGGCGTTGATCACGGCGAAGCGGCGAGGAACCGAGTATGCCGTGAGGAGTTGGTTGAAGACGGCCGGCGAAACGATGTGCAACTCGAAGCCGATCCCGAGCAGAGCCTGGATCTGCTCGCTGTACAAGTGACGCACGGTTCCGTGCCCGAGCATCACCGTGTAGCCGGCGGGCATGCCTTCGGTGGTTCCGCCATTGGTCTGAACCATGATCATGTCGCTGTCCTTTTCATTCGATTCCGGCGTGGGAATGCAGTTGATCTTGTCTTGCAGGAAGGTCTTCGGGTTGCGGAGTCTGCCCTGGTCGTGCATCTCGAAGTGAAGGTGGACGGGATACGAGCCAGGACCGTCGGCACCCGTACCACCCATCACACCGATCTGTTGACCGAGCGCCACCGAGACGCCCACCGCCACCGCGCGGGACGAGAGATGCGCATATCGCGTCATCACGCCGTCGGAATGCTCGATGTCGATCGTGTGGCCGTAGCCGGTACCCGACCAGTTCGCAGAACGCACGACCTTGCCGGCCGCCACCGATCTGATCCGCTTGTTCCCGTTCTGCGAGATATCGAGTCCATTGTGGGTCCGCGCACCACCATCACG
>CAKTZW010000367.1 GCA_934636065.1 uncultured Labedella sp. | reverse complement strand
GCTCGGACGCGGCCGCTTCCTCGCGCTCTACCTCATCGCCGGGTTCGGCGGATCGCTGGGCGTGCTCGCGTTGTCCGACCCGACCACGCCCGTGGTCGGAGCCTCGGGCGCGATCTTCGGGCTCATGGGCGCCTTCATCGTCATCCAGCGGCGCATGGGCGGCAACATGACGGGGCTCCTGGTCCTCGTGGGCATCAACCTCGTGATCGGGTTCATCCCCGGCATCAACGTCGCGTGGCAGGCGCACCTGGGCGGGCTCGTCGTGGGAGCGATCGCGGGTCTCGTCTTCGTCTCGACGCGCCAGATCCGGCGGCAGGGCATGCAGATCGGCCTGCTCCTCGCCCTCTCCGCCGCGCTCCTCGTGGTCACCGCGCTCGTCGCCTTCGCCCGCTGACCACACAGCTACACCCGTCCGAGGGCGCCACGTCTACCGGGCGCCCTCGACGCATCCCTGCAGCCCTCGGCCCGACGCGCTCCCCGCGGTTATCCACAGCTCTGTGCACAATGGGGATAATTACACGCGTGTAACTCTGGTGCGGAGGACGGTCACATGAGCGGTTCCGACGCCGATCCGGACGGCACCGTGGTGACGCCCGACGGGCGCTACATCGTCGTCCGCGGCCGACTGTGGCGGCGCTCCGATCCGTCCATCCCGCCCGAGCGCCGAGACGGGCTCGTGCGCGAGTTGATGAGCGCGCGTCGCGCCAAGAAGGACGCTCGGACCGCGGACGACCCGGAGGCGATCGAGGCCGCTCGGCGACGCGTCGATGCGGCGAAGGTCGCGCTCGGCGAGCGGGGACCGGTCTGGTGGGACGACGGCGCTCCTGACGAGACCCGGCGGCTCGCCCGCAACACCCGCTACGCCGACTGGTTCACGAGCCTCGAAGCGGCTGACGACGACGGCTGAGCGGTCGCGTCAACCGACGCGGACGCGGAGACCGAGACTCGGCTCGATCGGCTGGCGCTGACCACCCGAGTGCACGAGGTGGTCTCCGTCGACGGTCAGCTGGCTCCGATGGTGGCCGAGCGCTTCCGTCATGCGCGCGCGGTGCCGGTCGAGCTCGAACCACTCGACGTCGGGACCCGGTTCGGCGGTGAGCTCGGCGAATCGCACGGAAGCGGCCTGGGCGGCCGCCCAGCTCACCTCGTGCGCGCGGACATGGTCCGGGTGGCCGTAGCCGCCGTCCGGCGCGTAGGAGATGACGAGATCCGGCTCGATCGAGCGGATGAGCGCGAGCAGGTCATCCGTCGGCTCGTCGAGGGACTCCCGCGCGAACGCGTCGGGACCCGCGTCGGACGACGGGCCCGCGAGGCCGGGGCGGACCCAGGTCATGCCGGAGTCGCGGTAGCGGCGGACGGAGCGTCCGGCGGATCGTGCCGGCGGCTCCCCCAGCCACCAGTGCCGGTGGACCCCGAGCACGTCGAGGGCGCCGCGCAGCTCCGCCTCGCGGGCGTGCGCGAGCTCAGCCTCGTCGAGCGTCGGGTCGAGGGTGCCCGCGACGATCTCGCCTCGCTCGCCCCGGGTCGCCGTGACGAGATGCACCTGCGTGCCACGCTGCACGAGTTCGACGAGAAGCCCCCCGGACGAGATGGTCTCGTCGTCCGGATGGGCGTGCACGACGAGGACGACGCGGACGCCGTGGAGGACGCTCGCAGGCTCGGTCACCGCGTGGCCCGCGCCCGGGCGGCCTCTCCGAGCAGTACCTCCCGGTAGCAGTCGAGGAGGGAGACAGCGGACCGGTGCCAGGACAGCTGCTCGGCGCGCGCGCGACCCGCGCGGGCGAAGGACCCGGCGAGCTCCGGGTCGCCGAGCACGCGGGCGATTGCCGAGCCCCACACGGCGGGATCGCGCGAGTCGAGGACGATCCCGGTCTCGCCGTCGACGACCGCCTCGGTCAAGCCGCCCGAGGCCGAGGCGATGACGGGAACGCCGCTCGCGGAGGCCTCGAGGGCCACGAGCCCGTAGGTCTCCGAGTGCGACGGCACGAGGACGAGCCGCGACTCGCACAGGAGGGCGGCGAGGTCCGGCCGGGGCTGCGGACCGATGAAGTGCACGGTCTCGCTGATGCCGAGCGAGTCGGCGAGGGCCCGCAGCCCGTCGACGTAGCCGTCGAAGTCCGCTGAGGCCTCCCCGGCGACGATGAGCTCGGGGCGGAGCTCGGCGGGCACCGCAGCGACGGCCTGAATGGCGAGGTCGAGTCCCTTGAGCGGTTGCAGCCGCGCGGCCGCGACCACGTAGCCCGTGCCGCGGTGGCCGCCGGTCCAGGGGTGGAAAAGGTCTCCGTCGACGCCGGGAGGGACCACCCAGATCCGCGTCGGGTCTCCGCGCAGACGCGTCTCCACCGTGTGGGCCTCGGCTGCGCTGATCGCGACGACGGCGTCGGATTCCCGCGCGAGCCTCGCCTCCCCGCGGAGCCGCCCGGGGGACTCGGGCCGTTCGCCCTCGGACAGCGGCGTGCTGGGATCCGCCGCGATGCTGTGGAAGCTCTGCACGTGCGGAGTCCCGCGGTGGCGGGCGACGGGCAGGGCGGCCATGCCGGAGAACCAGTGGTGGGAGTGGTGCACGTCGTACGGACCGAGTTCCGCGAGCCGCGCGGAGAACTCGTCGATGACGAGCTCGTGCTCGCCCTTCGGCAGCGGATGCGGTGGACCCGCGTCGAGCAGACGCAGGACGAGGCCGTCGCCGAGGCGGCTGACCGCCGGCGCATCGGGGCTCGAACGGCGCGTGAGGATCTCGACCTCGTGACCGAGCGCGGCGAGGGCGCGGGCCTGGTGGATGACGACGACGTTCATGCCCCCGGCGTCGCCCGTTCCGGGATCGTCCGCCGGCGACGTGTGCAGGCAGACCAGTGCGATGCGAAGGCGGACCTCAGGGGCCTGACCGCCTCCGGCTGGTGCGGTCGTCAGCGCCAGCGTGTCGTCATGAGGAAGCCGATGAAGGCGATCCCGAAGCCGATGAGGATGTTCCACGACCCGGCGGTCGGGATGGGCAGGACACCGTTCGAGACGTAGAAGACGATGATCCAGATCAGCCCGAGCAGCATGAAACCGAACATGATCGGCTTGAACCATACGGGGTTCGGTGCGTCGCCGGAGGTACGCCGTGCCTCGCGGTCCGCGGACGTCGGAGTGTTGTTCACGCGTGCCATGCGGACATTCTAGCCGGGCACTCGGCCGACCGCCGATTCCGCCTGCTCTCCGGACACCCGGCATCGGTAGACTGCGGCCATGGCGATCACGGGGGAACGGCGATCGGCGCGCCACGAGCGTGCCGGCAGACGCCGCCGCATCACGGTGCTCGGTGT
>CAKTZW010000366.1 GCA_934636065.1 uncultured Labedella sp. | reverse complement strand
GCGCGGGGTCGTATCGTTCACAGGTCGTCCTTCGTTCCGCGGCGAGCGCCGCTGCTCGGGGTCACGGTGGGTCGGTGCTCAGGGGCTCGGTGCTCAGGGGCTCGGTGCTCAGGCGGTCCGGGCGGGAGGCACGGGGTGGACGAGGCGCGCGGCGATGTCCACGGCGGCCGCGACGTCGCCGTCCGGCGGATACAGCAGGGTACGTCCGACGGTGAGGCCGCGCACACCCGGGAGCGCGAGGGCGTCCTCCCAGGTCGCGAACGTGTCGTCGGGGTCCGCTCCGGAGTCGCCTCCCAGGAGGAGCGTCGGCAGGGTCGTCGCGGCCATGACGCGCTCCATGTCGGCGACGACGGGCAGCTTCATCCACGTCGAGGCGCTGCTTCCGCCGAGGCCGGAGGCGATGGCAATGGAGAGGACGACGGCGTCCGTCGACAGGTCGTTGACGACCCGGTCCCCGCTCCAGCGACTCATGAACGGCTCGAGCATGATCGGAAGGCCCGCTCGGGCCGCCTCGGTGACGGCGCGCGCTGTGCTCTCGAGCGTCGCCGCCGTCCCGGCGTCCTCGAGGTTCACGCGCAGGAGCGTCTTCGCGAAGTCGATGCCCGATTCGAGCATCGAGGGCACGTCGTAACCGGTGAAGCGGTCGTCCATCTCGAAGCGGGATCCGCGCACTCCCCCGCGATTCATGGAGCCGACGACGATCTTGTCGTCGAGCAGCCCGAGGAGCGCGAGATCGTCGATGATGTCGGGCGTCCCGAGCACGCCGTCGACGCCGGGGCGGCGGAGCGCGATCGCGAGGCGGCGGAGGAGCTCGTCCCGGTTCGCCATCGCGGTGGGATCCGCACCCACGGCGAGGGCGCCGCGAGCGGGGTGGTCGGCCGCGACGATGAAGAGTCGGCCGTCGCCGCGGAGGACCTCTCGTCGGCGGCGTGCGGCGAGCGCGGCGCGGATCGCTCCGGGCTCCTCGGCGCGCACGCGCCGCAGCCCGGCGAGGTCGTCGACCCCCAGCTCGCTCACGATCGTCATGTCAGTTCCTCCCCGTCAGGAGCAGGTCCACCTCGTCGGAGGTCGGCATGGCGGTCGAGCACTCCCGTCGCGAGGCCACGATGGCACCGGCGACGTTGGCGAACCGCACGACGCGCTCGAGGTCCCAGCCGGACAGCAGACCGTGGCAGAGGGCGCCGCCGAACGCGTCTCCGGCGCCGAGGCCGTTCACCACGTCGACGGGGAACGTCGGCACCTCGACCCGCTCGGATCGGGTCTTCGCGAGTACGCCCTTCGGGCCCTGCTTGACGATCGCGAGCTCGACGCCGCGATCGAGGAGGGCGTCGGCGGCCCGGTCGGGGTCGGTCTCTCCGACCGCCACAGCGCATTCCTCACGGTTTCCGACGGCGACCGTCGCGTGATCGAGCGCCGCCCGCACGTGCGTCGCGGCCTCCGCGGGCGAGGACCAGAACATCGGGCGGTAGTCGAGGTCGAAGACGGTGATGGCCCGGCGAGCGCGGATCGCGAGCGCCTCCTGATGCGTCGCCCGGCTCGGCTCGGCGCTCAGCCCGGTCGCCGTGAACCAGAACACGCCGGCGTCTCGGATGGCGTCGGCATCGAGGTCGGCCGACTCGAGATTGAGGTCCGGCGCCTTCGGCTCCCGATAGAAGTAGAGCGGGAAGTCGTCAGGGGGGAAGATCTCGCAGAACGTGATGGGGGTCTTGAGCGCGGGGTCCGTCGGAACGAAGCGCGCGTCGACGCCGAGTCGGCCGAGTTCCCGCGTGAGGTAGCGCCCGAACGGATCGTCACCGACCCGTGAGACGAGGGCTGCACGACGCCCGTGCCGCGCCGCGGCGACGGCGACATTCGCCGCGCTGCCGCCGAGATACTTGCCGAAGGTCGAGACGTCCTCGAGACCCACGCCGTCCTGCAGCGGATAGAGGTCGACGCCGAGCCGACCCATGGCGAGGACGTCGATTCCGGTGGTGGTGTTCTCGGTCATACGTCGCTGTACAACTTCCTCTGGCGAGTGACGCGGACCGTCCCGCGACATGTCCTGACAATATCACAAGGAGCCGGACGGCGGCCGACGTGACAGCGTCGTCCCCAGGTCATATTGTCGTCACATGGTGCGGCTGTTGCGGCACCCGGGAGGAGAGACGGTGGCCGACGATCGCACCTACTGGCCGGACGAACTCTTCGCGGACCTCGACCGCACCGGCCCGGTCCCCCTCTACTTCCAGGTGTCGAGCCGCCTGGAGGCCGCGATCCACTCCGGCGCGATCCCGCCGGGAGCCCGGCTCGAGAACGAGATCTCGATCGCGAGTCGCCTCGGACTCTCACGCCCCACCGTGCGACGGGCCATCCAAGAGCTCGTCGACCGCGGCCTGCTCGTGCGTCGCCGAGGCATCGGCACGCAGGTCGTCCAGGGGCAGGTCACCCGGCCCGTCGAGCTCAGCAGCCTGTTCGAGGACCTGCAGAGCACCGGTCACCAGCCGGGCACGGTGCTGCTCGCGCATGAGGTCGTCGCGGCCGACGAGTCGATCGCCGGCCACCTCGGCGTCGCGGTCGGCGAGGACGTCGTCCGGCTGCGTCGGCAGCGCACGACCGACGGCGTCCCCGTCGCGATCCTCGAGAACCACCTGCCCGCCGAGTTCGCCGACATCACGACCGAGCAGCTCGAGGCGTCCGGCCTCTACCAGGTGCTCCGCGCACGCGGCGTCGCGATCCGCATCGCCAAGCAGAGGATCGGGGCGCGGCGGGTGCAGGGGGACGAGAGCGAACTCCTCGGTATCGACCGCGGGCATCCGGTGCTCACCGTCGAGCGCGTGGCCTTCGACAACTCGGGTCGCGTGATCGAATTCGGCCGCCACTGTTACCGTCCGGACCTGTACAGCTTCGAGACGACTCTCGTGGCGAAGTAGCGCAGCGAGCGCTCCGGACGTCCCGGTCGGCGACCTGCCGCGTCAAGGGCCTCGCACCGGAGACCCGCAGATGATCGAATAGTGGACGACGATCGAGGGATGGATTTGTGAACGAAGAGATGTCTGACGACGTACGGCTCGAGACCGAGCAGAACACCGGGAGCGAGGCGGAGACCGAGACCGAGGCGCCGGAGATCACGTACGACGAACAGCTCTATCCCGCGAGACCGCGACGCCTGCGTCCGCGGACCAACCTGCGCGGCGGCAGCCTGAGGCGGTCGTTCTCCGACCCCCGTGCCGCCAACGGACAGAACCCCGCCTACATCGAGTGGCTCGTGCGCCACTCGATGCTGAAGGACGCCGACGTGCTGAGCCGGCAGCTCTCCGGGCAGCCGAGCATGTGGCGG
>CAKTZW010000365.1 GCA_934636065.1 uncultured Labedella sp. | reverse complement strand
GCGAGAGCGAGGACCTGCTCCCGCGCCTCCTCGCCGATGATCTTCTGGAGGTCCCGGACCATCGCGGGGAACGGATGCGGGCCCGCCACGGTGCCGAAGATGTAGTTGGTGTCGCCGACGTTCGTGACCCAGTCGCGCATGGCGTCGTTGATCGCGTCCTTGAGCGTGCGGGATCCCGTCTTCACGGGCACGACCTCGGCGCCGAGCAGGCGCATGCGGGCGACGTTGAGCGCCTGGCGCTCCGTGTCCACCTCGCCCATGTAGATGACGCAGTCGAGACCGAAGAGCGCGGCGGCGGTCGCCGTGGCGACGCCGTGCTGCCCGGCCCCGGTCTCGGCGATGACCCGGGTCTTGCCGATCCGCTTCGTCAGGAGCGCCTGACCCAGCACGTTGTTGATCTTGTGCGAGCCGGTGTGGTTGAGGTCCTCGCGCTTGAGGATGATGCGTGCGCCGCCGGCGTGGCGGGCGAAGCGCTCGACCTCGGTGATGACCGATGGCCGGCCGACGTAGTCCTTCAGGAGCGCATCGAGCTCCGAGTGGAAGGCCGGGTCGAGCTTCGCGAGCTCCCACGCCTCCGACAGCTCGTCGAGCGCCTCGATGAGCGACTCGGGGACGTAACGTCCTCCGAACTCGCCGAAGTACGGACCGGTCTCTTCACGCAAGGCCACGGGGGTCACACCGCCAGGAAGGAGTCGAGGGTGGAAACGGGGTCGTTCGTCACGAGGGCCTCGCCGATGAGCACGACGTCGGCACCCGCGGCCCGGTAGGCCGCGACGTCCGCCGGCTGCGTGACGGCCGACTCGGCCACCCGCACGACGTCGTCGGGCATCGACGGCGCGAGACGGGCGAACAGGTCCTTGTCGAGCTCGAACGTCTTGAGATCGCGCGCGTTCACTCCGACGAGGCGGGCGCCGACGTCGAGCGCTCGTGCGAGCTCGTCGGCACTGTGCGTCTCGACAAGCGTCGTCATGCCGAGCTCCGTGGAGAGGGCGAAGAGCTCCGCGAGCGTCTCCTGCTCGAGCGCCGCGACGATGAGAAGGACGAGGTCGGCTCCGGCGGCCCGCGCCTCGAAGACCTGGTAGGGCAGGGACACGAAGTCCTTGCGCAGCACCGGCAGGCTCACGCGGTCCCGCACGCTGCGCAGGTCGTCGAGCGAGCCTTTGAAGCGACGCCCCTCGGTGAGCACGCTGATCGCGCTCGCGCCGCCGCGCTCGTAGTCGGCGGCGAGGGCTGCGGGGTCCGCGATCTCGGCGAGGTATCCCCGCGAGGGACTCGCGCGCTTGACCTCCGCGATGACCTTCACGCGGTCTCCGCGTGACAGCGCCGAGAGGGCGTCGAGCGCCGGAGGAGCCGCGAGGGCGTCGGCCTCGACACTCGCGAGGGACGCGGCCTCTTGACGGGCCAGAGCGTCGTGAGCGGCGCCGGCCGTGAGTTCGGCCAGCATGGGCCTAGTGCTCCTTCGCGGAGTACTTGTCGCCGTACGCGCCGTAGCCGGCCTTCGACATGATGAAGCCGGCAACGGCTCCGATGACGAGGAGCCCGACGCTCGCCCAGACGAGCACCGGCATGTCGAGGAAGAAGAACAGGGTCCCGAGGGCGAAGGCCGCGAGCATCACCACGACGGCGGTCCAGGCTGCGGGCGAGTGTCCGTGTCCCGGCTCGGTCGACATGTCGCTCATTGCTCTCCTTCGTGAGTGGGTCCCGAGCAGTCTACCGGGTCACCGAGTGGGGTCATCGCCGCGGCTGAGCTCGTCCCAGCTGTCGACGGAGTCGAGAGGCGCGCCCTCCTCCGTCTGCTGGAGACGCATCGCCTCGTACTTCCGCGACGGTCCCGGCCAACGCCTGGACGTCAGCAGGACGGACAGCCCGGCGAGGGCCAGCAGGACGCCGACGGCGATGGCGACGGCCGGCCAGATCGAGACGGAGACGGAGCCGACGACCCCGGCGACGGACTCGCGGCCCGCGATGCCCGTGGCCGCGCTGACAGCCGAGGCTGACGCGCCGACCGGATCGAACGCGGCGAGCACGCCGGAGAGCACGACCGAACCGCCGATGAGGATCGTGAGCAGGCCGAGCACGACGCGGAACCCGCGCCCGGCGATCCCGAGGGCGGCGCCCGCCGCGAGCCCGGCGAGACCGAGCGCCGAGAGCGCGGGGGCCGCGGTCTCCCCCGTCACGATGACCGGGACGTCGCTCGTTCCGCCGGCCGTGACCTCGAGGACGAACCAGTCGCGGGTCCAGGCGAGGAAGACGAGCCCGGAGACCGCGAGCACCGCGACGATCGAGAGCGACTTCAGCCGACGGGGCGTCACGATCAGCGGATCCTGGTCATCGCGCTCGCGACCGCGACGGCACGCAACGGCGCCGCCGCCTTGTTCTGCGACTCCTGGAACTCGCTCGCCGGATCGGAATCGGCGACGAGACCGCCGCCCGCCTGGACGTAGGCCGTCCCGCGCATGATCGTGGCCGTGCGGATCGCGATCGCGAGATCGACGTCTCCCGAGAAGCCGAAGTAGCCGACGACGCCCCCGTAGACGCCGCGCTGCGCCGGCTCGAGCTCGTCGATGATCTCGAGGGCACGCGGCTTCGGGGCGCCCGAGAGCGTCCCGGCCGGGAAGGCCGCCCGGAAGACCTCGAGGCTCGACGTTCCCGGGACGAGATCGCCCTCGACGCTCGAGACGAGGTGCATGATGTGGCTGAACCGCTCGACGCGCATGAACTCGGTCACCTCGACCGTTCCGGGCGTGCAGACCTTGAGGAGGTCGTTGCGGGCCAGGTCGACGAGCATGAGATGCTCAGCACGCTCCTTCGCGTCCGACGCGAGCTCGGCCTCGAGCTCCGCATCCTCCTCGGGGGTCGCACCGCGCGGCTTGGAGCCCGCGATCGGGTGGGTGAACACCCGCCCGTCCTGGACCTTCACGAGCGCCTCCGGCGACGACCCCACGATGTGGAAGGGCTCGCCGTCCGGGGTCTCGAGGCTCAGCAGGTACATGTAGGGGCTCGGGTTGAGGCTCCGCAGGATGCGGTAGACGTCGATCGCGTCGGCGTCCGTGTCGAGCTCGAAGCGCTGCGACACCACGACCGGGAAGATGTCGCCTTCGCGGATGTAGTCCTTGCTGCGGACGACGGCGTCGAGGAAGTCCTGACGCTTCGTCCGGTGTCGCGGCTCGGCGCGCGCGTTGAGGTCGACGTCCGCGAGCCACGCCTCCGACGGCGTCGAGAGCTCGCGCTGCATGCGGTCGAGCCGCTCCTCGGCCTCGGCCCAGAGCATGTCCGGCACGCCGCCGTCGGCGAGGACGTTGGCGATGAGCATGAC
>CAKTZW010000364.1 GCA_934636065.1 uncultured Labedella sp. | reverse complement strand
GCGCCAGGTCGTTGACGAGCACGCGCCCGTATCCCTCCCCGAACTCGTCGGAGACGGCGATCTCGAAC
Organism: uncultured Labedella sp.; assembly: GCA_934636065.1. GTDB lineage: Bacteria > Actinomycetota > Actinomycetes > Actinomycetales > Microbacteriaceae > Labedella. Next base: position 3,252 of record CAKTZW010000364.1, on the reverse strand, counting down.
TCGCTGCGTTTCATCTGTCCGCATTCCTTCCTCGCGCGACGGCGTACACCTCGCGCGACACGACGAGACCCCGCCGAGCCATGCTCGACGGGGTCTCCATGTCCACAGGACTCCCGATCGCGGAGGTGACGACGACAGAGTCGACGGCCTCGTCGCCGCGATCAGGACCGGATGCGTGTCAGCCGACGACGAGATCCGCGTCGAGCTCGGCGACGAAGTCGTCCGGAACCGTGTCCGGGATCGGGTCGATCCCCTCCAGCACGGCCAACCGGTCCCCCACCTCGCGCATGATGACCGAGATCGGTGTCTCGAGCGCTTCGGCGACCGACGCGAGAATCTCGCTCGACGCCTCCTTCTGCCCGCGCTCGACCTCGCTCAAGTATCCGAGAGCGACGCTCGCCTTGCTGGCGACCTGACGCAGCGTCCGGCCCTTCTGCAGTCGGAAGTCCCGCAGGACGTCGCCGATTTCCTGACGAACCAGAACCATTGGACCCTCCCCTTCTGCGTGTAAGCCTCGCGGCCCCGCCGGTGCGGATGTGTAACACTACTACACCCGTCGATTGCGAAAACTGTAAACCCAGTGACTGGAGTTTTCGTGTGTGTACACCGGATGTAACGGCGAATTAACGCGCGCTATTCCCCAGCATCTCGAGGGCCAGCGCGACCGTCGCCGCACGCACCTCGTCGCGTTCCCCGACGAAGGAACCCTCGGCGACCTCCGCGCCGGCGTCCGTGCTGACGGCGACGAAGACGGTACCGGGCGCACGCCCACCCTGGCTCGTCGGACCGGCGACGCCGGTCGTCGCGACTCCGATGGTGGCTGGTCCCGCGGACGTGGCGAGGGCTCGCCTCACGCCCTCCGCCATCTGCCGCGCGACGTCGGGGTGGACGGGCCCCTCCCTCTCCAGCAGGTCGGCGTCGACGCCGAGCAGCGTCGCCTTCAGTTCGGTGTCGTAGGCGACGACAGCGCCGCGGACCACGGCGGATGCACCGGGCGTGGAGATGAGGGCGGAGGCGAGTGCGCCGCCCGTCAGCGACTCTGCGACCGCGAGCGCTTGGCCCGCCGCGGCCAGACGCTCGATGAGCTCCCCGGTGTCCGGCGTCACGAGCGAGACCTGCGTGCGGCGCGCGCCCCCCGGGCCTCCGCCGCAACGTAGTCGACGCCGCTCGCGACCGTGAGTACGAGCGCAGCGGCCATCAGCACGCCGTTCACGACGAGGATCCAGTCACCCACGAGAGGGGCGAAGGGGGCGAGCGCGAACGAGATGGCGACCGCCTGCACGACGGTCTTGAGCTTGCCCATCCACGCTGCGGCGACCACGTGCGACGACATGACCACCATGCGGTGAACAGTGATCCCGATCTCGCGCACGAGGATGACGATCGTGATCCACCACGGCGACTCGTCGAGGATGGAGAGCGCCACGAGGGCGGCCCCTGTCAGGACCTTGTCGGCGATCGGATCGAGGAGCTTGCCGAGATCGGTGACGATGTTGCGACTCCGCGCGATGTACCCGTCGATGCCGTCCGTCGCGATGGCGAGGATGAAGAGGGCCGTCGCCGCCCAGCGCAGCGTGCCTCCCTCTCCCGCGTCCGCGAAGAGCAGCCACAGGAAGACCGGCGCGAGCAGGATGCGGGCGACCGTGATCGCGTTCGGGAGGTTGAGGTTGGACGCGCTCGAACCGTGCCTCACCGCGTCGTCGACCACGAAATCACTCCCTGCCGGTCAGACCCCAGGCGTCCTCGTCCGAATCGCCGTCCACGACAGGATATCCCGCGAACTGGTCATCGACCGGGTCCCCGGTGGGGGGCGTGACCGCCGCCGGAGCCGCGGGCGTGGCCGAGGGGGCGGGCGTCGTCGGTTCCTCTCCGCGCATGCGCGCCATGACCCCGGGAAGCTGCTCGGCCGTCACGAGGACGTCGCGCGCCTTCGAGCCCTCGGAGGGGCCGACGACCTCGCGCGACTCGAGCAGGTCCATGAGGCGCCCGGCCTTCGCGAAGCCGACGCGGAGCTTGCGCTGCAGCATCGAGGTGGATCCGAACTGCGTCGACACCACGAGCTCCGTCGCGGCGAGCAGCAGCTCGAGGTCGTCCCCGATGTCGGCGTCGACCTCCTTCTTCTCCGCAGCCTGGGCGACGTCCGGACGGTACTCCGGGCGGGCCTGCGCCGTGACGTGCTTGACGACCTTCTCGATCTCCGCCTCGGAGACCCACGCGCCCTGGACGCGGACGGCCTTCGACGCGCCCATGGGCAGGAAGAGCGCGTCGCCCTGGCCGATGAGCTTGTCGGCGCCCGGCTGGTCGAGGATCACCCGGGAGTCCGTCACGCTCGTGACCGCGAAGGCCAGTCGCGACGGCACGTTCGCCTTGATGAGTCCGGTGACGACGTCGACGGACGGCCGCTGCGTCGCGAGCACGAGGTGGATGCCCGACGCTCGCGCCAGCTGGGTGATGCGCACGATCGAGTCCTCGACGTCGCGCGGCGCCACCATCATGAGGTCGGCGAGCTCGTCGACGACGACGAGCAGGTACGGGTACGGCTTGAGGACCCGCTCGCTCCCCGCCGGCAGCACGATCTCGTCGGCGAGCACCGCCTTGTTGAAGTCGTCGATGTGGCGGAACCCGAACGACGCGAGGTCGTCGTACCGCATGTCCATCTCCTTCACGACCCACTGCAGCGCCTCCGCCGCCTTCTTCGGGTTCGTGATGATGGGCGTGATGAGGTGGGGAACGCCCGAGTACGGCGCGAGCTCGACGCGCTTCGGGTCGATGAGGACCATGCGCACATCGGTCGGCTTCGCCCGCATGAGCAGACTCGTGATCATCGAGTTGACGAAGCTGGACTTGCCGGAACCGGTGGACCCGGCCACGAGGAGGTGCGGCATCTTCGCGAGGTTGGCGACGACGAAGCCGCCGCCGACGTCCTTGCCGACTCCGATGGTCATGGGGTGCGTGCTGGCCGTCGCGGTGTTCGAACGCAGCACGTCTCCGAGGGTCACGATCTCGCGGTCGGAGTTGGGGATCTCGATGCCGATGGCGCTCTTGCCCGGGATCGGCGAGAGGATCCGCACCTCGTTGGAGGCGACGGCGTATGCCAGGTTCTTCGAGAGGGCCGTGACCCGCTCGACCTTCACGCCGGGACCGAGTTCGATCTCGTACTGGGTGACGGTCGGGCCGCGCGAGAAGCCGGTGACCTTCGCGTCCACGCCGAACTGGTCGAGCACGCTCGTGATCGCGCGCACGACCTCGTCG
>CAKTZW010000363.1 GCA_934636065.1 uncultured Labedella sp. | reverse complement strand
GCCCGTCACCGGTCAACGGGTGGTCGTGCGTCCGTTCGACGCGCCGGACCACCGGTTCGGGGCCGGACACCGCGGGATCGACGTGGCGTCGCCACCCGGCGACCCGGTCGCGGCTCCCTCGGCCGGCGTCGTCCTCTTCGCTGGTCCCGTCGCCGGCCGCTCCGTCGTGACGATCGACCACGGCGACGGCGTCGTCTCGAGTTACGACCCCGTCGTGCCGGCCGTGGCAGCAGGAACCCCCGTGACCGGCGGCGCCGTCGTCGGCACCCTCGAAGCGGGCGAGGCGATGCACTGCGCGAGCGGCTGCCTGCATCTCGGGGTGCGGCACGAGGGCGCCTACGTCGACCCGCTCCCGTTCTTCGCCCCGCCGCGCCGCTCGGTCCTGCTCCCCCTCGGCCGCGGCTGAGTCACCTCCGTCCGGCGAGCGGCGCTCCTACTTCAGGCGCGGGGATGCGCTTGTCGGTAGCTCTCCGCCAGGCGTTCCGTCGAGACGTGCGTGTAGATCTGCGTCGTGCCGAGGCTCGCGTGGCCGAGCAGTTCCTGCACGCTGCGGAGGTCCGCACCACCGTCGAGGAGGTGCGTCGCGGTGGAGTGACGCAGGCTGTGCGGCCCTGACGCCGTGATGCCGTCGACGCGGGAGAAGACCCGCTCCACGATGGTGTAGGCGGCCCGAGTGCCGAGCCGCCGACCTCGGGCTCCGAGGAAGAGCGCCGTCTCGATCGGTCCCGTCGGCGCGGCGCGAGCCAGCAGCTCGGGACGGGCGTCGCTCAGGTAGTCGACGATCGCGCGCTGGGCCGGGGAACCGAACGGGACCACGCGCTCCTTCCCTCCCTTGCCGAGCACCCGCGCCGTGAGGCGGTCGAGGTCGACATCGCCCAGGTCGAGCCCGCAGAGCTCGGACACGCGGAGTCCCGACGCGTAAAGGAGCTCGACGACGGCGCTGTCACGGCGCGCGATCGGATCCCCCGTCGCCGCGCGCTCCGCGAGTCCGGCGAGCAGCTCGTCGATCTGGGACCGCTGCACGACCGCTGGGAGATGCGATCCCGTCTTCGGAGTCCTCAGCCGTGCCGCGACGTCGTGCTCCGTCAAACCCGTCGCGGCCGCCCAGCGACAGAAGCTCTTGAGTGCCGCGGCCCGACGGGCGAGGGTGCGTGAGGCGAGCCCCTCCCCTGCCGACGACCATAACCAGTCGCGCAGGAGGGCGAGGTCCATTCCACTCACGGCGTCGACGGACCGCCGCGACGTCCACGCCCGGAACGTCTCGAGATCGGAGCGATAGGCGCGGACGGTCTCGGTCGAGAAGTTCCGCTCCTCGCGCAGGTGCGCGAGGAAGGTCGCTATCGCCGCGTCGAGCTCCATCGCTCTAGCATGCCGCTCGGAGCCGCCGACCCGGGAACAACACTCGGAATCGGGGAAACGGGGCCGCGCTCGACGTATCGCGGCGCGGCGAACGTCCCGGGAGGCCCGACGCGGGCGCGTTGTGCTGGAATCGGTACATGGCGAACTCCCGGGATCTGCTCGAGGTCGCCGACGAGCTCTACGCCGCACCCATCGACGCCTTCACCTCGACACGGAATGCTCGGGCCGCCGCCGCCCGGAAGGGTGGCGAACGGGAACTCGCGGCGTCCATCGCCGCGCTCCGGAAGCCGTCGATGGCGGCGTGGGCGTGCAACCTGCTGTCGCGTCGGTCAGGGCGTGCCATCGACGACCTCGCCGCCTTGAGGGAGGAGCTCTCGACCGCGACGGCGCGCGGCGACCGCGAGGCGCTGCGTCGCCTGTCGAGCACGCGACACCGCACCATCGACGACCTCGTCCGGGAGGCAGCGGAGCTGGCCGAGACAGCTGGAAAGCCGCTCAGTGCCGCGGCACTCGACGAGGTCTCCGAGGCGCTGCTCGCGGCCCTCGGCGACGTCGACATCGGACGCGCGCTCGCCACGGGTCGCCTCGTCGCCGCTCCAGGGACGGGAGGCGCCAGCAGAGCAGAGATCGCGGACCTCCTCGCCGTGCCACCGGACGAGCTGCTCGCGCCCCTGGACGATGAGGAGCCCGACGATGACGCCGACACGGTCGACACGCCGGCAACAGCGGCGAAACGGTTCGGCAGAGGCGGCGGACGCGGGGCGACGACGAAGCGGAACCGCTCGTCGGGTCGCGACGCGGGGCCGACGGGGCGCGCTGGACCCTCGTCCGCGGAACGTCGGCGCCACGAACGCGACCTCGCTGCCGCGTCCGAGCGCGCCGCCGCCGCAGCCGCCGACCGCGCCGCTCGAGAGCACGAACGCGACGAGGCCGTGCGGCGACGGGACGACCTCGCCGCCGAGGTCCGACGGCAGCGTGATGCGTTGCGTGCGCTGGAGCGCCGCCTCGACGACGCCGATGACGACGTGGACGCACGCACCGCCGACATCCGGGGCCGCGAACTCGACTGGAAGCGCGCGGAGGCCGCGGAGCGCGTGGCCCGCCGCCTCGTCGAGCAGGACCGCGAGACCGCCGACGAGACCCGCTGACACGGCCCGGTGAGGGGCGGCACACCGTCGGCTCATGAACGCAGCCATCCGGCCGCCGATTCGACCACGGAGCCCTCCATCGATAGAGCGCCGAGGGCCGCGTGGACGTCGGGGAGCGCGACCCCGCTTCGCTGTGCGATCTCGGCCGTCGTCAGCGGGGTACGGCGTCGAAGCGACGCCAGGACGCGCTCGACGCCGCCAGCCGGTGCCTCGTCCCCCTCGGGTCCCGGACCGTCATCGGCGCCGGCGGGCTCCGCGAGCTCGGCCATTTCGCCGGCCGTCGTCACGCACGTCGCGTCGTACTCGCGCAGCAGCCGGTGGCAGCCCGCCGATGCCGGCGACGTCACCGGACCGGGCACGGCGCCGAGAGGGCGGCCGAGTGAGGCCGCGTGTCCCGCGGTGTTGAGGGAGCCGCTGCGTCGGCCGGCCTCGAGGACCACTGTCGCGCCTGTCGACGCGGCGATCAGGCGATTGCGTTGCAGGAAGCGCCACTTCGTCGGTGCCGCGCCGCACGGGACCTCGGAGTAGACGGCACCGGACTCGGCGACGCGTTCGATGAGCGAGGAGTGCCCGCTCGGGTATGGCCTGTCGAGCCCGCCGGCGAGGAACGCCATGGTGGTCCCCCTCTGCGCGAGGGCCGCACGGTGCGCCGTGCCGTCGATGCCGTAGGCGGCACCGGAGACGACGGCGAATCCACGGTCGACGAGTCCGGCCGCGGCCTCGAGGGTGACGTGCTCGCCGTAGCCCGTCGCCGCCCGCGCCCCGACGAGGGCGATCGACCGCGCAAAGGCGGCGATCGACGACGCGGGCACGCCCGCCG
>CAKTZW010000362.1 GCA_934636065.1 uncultured Labedella sp. | reverse complement strand
GTTCACGAACGTGCGCCCGTTCGCCTCCGCGTAGTCGGCGACCTGCTTCGCGGCCGCGATCCCGCCGATCCGTCCCGTGTCGATCTGCACGAAGCCCACGTCGCCGTAGTCGATGAGGTTGCGGGCCATGTGCAGGTTGTGCGCGCCCTCACCTCCCGCCATCAGCACAGAAGGGGAGAGGGCGGCGAGTCGGGAGTGGGCGCCGTACGCGTGCGCGTGGAAGGGCTCCTCGAGCCAGGTCGTGCGCACATCCTCGAGCGCCGGGATCCGCGCCGCCGCCGCGTCGACGTCCTCGCCGAACACCTGGCCGGCGTCGACGAGGAGCACCCCGTCCGCACCGATCGCCTCGCGAGCGGCGTGGAGGTGGTCGGCGTCGTCGACGACGCTGCCGTGGCCGAAGCCGCCCCATCCGAACTTGACGGCGCGGAAGCCGCGCGCGACCGCGTCCCGCCCCTGTTCGAAGGTCTCCGCAGGCGTCGTCCCGAAGAGCAGAGACGCGTACGGCGTCTTCGGGTGGGTCGTCTCGTACCCGAGCAGTCTCCACACCGGCTCGTCGCGCGCCTTCCCGAGCAGGTCCCACAGTGCCATCTCGATTCCCGAGAAGGTGTGCGGCGCCTGGAGCAGGTCCATGCTGTTGCGCTCGACGAGCGACGCGATCCGTGCGATGTCCTCCGGCCCGTCGAGACGCTCGCCGAGGACGGACGCCGAGACGGGCTGGCAGACGCCGTGCGATCGCGGCGTCACGAAGGCCGCGATCGAGACGAGCGGCGATGCCTCGCACTCGCCCCACCCCTCGTGGCCGTCCGCGGTCACCCGCACGAGCAGAGCGTCCTGGCTGCCGTCGGCCTCGAGGGTGATCTCGGGCATCGCGGCGTAGAAGAAGTCGACGGCGTCGATGGTGAGTGAACGGGTCACGTGGTGCCTCCGGGCGGGAGCGGGAGGGACCGGCACGGCGCGGACGCGGGCCAGCACGGTCCTCTCGCATCAATTTCGGCTAAACATAGTATGAAAAGCGAAGTTTGGGTATGCTCGCCCCAGATGCCGCCGGAGGTCTCTCGTCTGCGGCGGTTTCTGATCCGATCTTTAGGCGAATCGCGAAGGAGCGAGGATGTCCAGCCCGTCGAGGAACGCTCTCGTCACCGGAGCCGCGAGCGGCATCGGTGCGGCGATCGCGGAGCGACTCGTGCGCGCCGGATACGCCGTGGCGCTCCTCGACGTCGCGGCCGACGAGGTCCGGGGTCGGGCCGGGGCACTCGGCCAACCGCACATCGTCGCCGACCTCGCGGACGACGTCTCCGTGTCGGCGGCTGTCACCCGCGTGCCGGAGCTCCTGCCCTCGCTCGACGTGCTCGTCAACGCCGCGGGCATCGGTGATGCCCGACCAACAGCGGAGCTCGGACTCGACGAGTACCGTCGCGTCCTCGCCGTCAACCTCGACGGCATGGTCGCCCTCACCCTCGGGCTGCTTCCGCTCCTGCGCGCGTCGACCGCGGCCCGCGTCCTCAACATCGGCTCCGTCCAGGGGATCACGAGCGCCGCCGACACCCTCGCCTACGCGACGAGCAAGGGCGGGGTGCACGCGTTCACCCGCAGCCTCGCGGTCGACGCGGCGGCGGACGGCATCCTCGTGAACGCACTCGCGCCCGGCTTCGTCGAGACCCCGATGGCCCGGCTGGCCGACGGGTCGACCGAGTACGAGACGGACTGGTTCCGCACCGTCTACGTCGAGCACGGCCGCGTCCCGCTGCGGCGGCCCGCCCAGCCCGACGAGGTCGCCGCCGTCGCCGAGTTCTTCGTCTCACCCCTCAACACCTACGTGACCGGTCAGATCATCCCGGTCGACGGCGGGCTCGGGGCGACCTTCTGACCACCATGACCCGCATCCGCAGCACACCCCCCAGCCCACGTCGGGATTTGATCGATCAAGTCCCGCCCACCATCCCCCACCCGACGGCTCACCGTCATCCCGAAAGGACACAGCAATGACAATCAGACGAACCGCAGCGGCCATCGCCGTCACGGGCGTCGTCGTGGCCGGACTCGCCGGCTGCGCCCCCGCCTCGGAGGGCGGCGCGGACGGCGACGTCACGCTGACGATCTGGGACAACGGAGCCCTGTCGAAGAAGGCCGAGGACGGCAGCGTCGACGAGGACGGCTCGTTCCTCCACCGCGCGGCCGCCGCCTACGAGGAGGAGAACGACGGCGTCACGGTCGACATCGTCCAGCTCTCCGGCGACATCTCGCAGGACGCCGCGCAGTTCCAGGCCGCCTCGATCGCCAAGAACGGGCCGGACCTCCGCGTCGGCTACACCGGCGGCAACACGATCGACTACGCCGACTTCCTGCTGCCGCTCGACGACACGTTCTCCGAGGAGACGATGACGGACCTGACCGGCTGGAACACCGTGCGGGCCGGCTACCAGGAGGACGGCGATCTCCTCGGCCTCCCGTACGGCGGCGGCTCCTACTTCTACGTGTTCTACAACAAGGCGATGGTGGAGGAGGCCGGACTCGACCTGTCGACGCCCCCCGCGACCTGGGAGGACCTGCTCGACGACGCCGAGCAGGTCCTCGACGAGACGGACCACACCCCCTTCTGGACGACGAACCAGGAGGGCTACAGCGGAGCGTGGATCGTCGCGGCCCTCGCCGGCGGCCTCATCGGTCCGACGGCCTTCACCGACATGTTCAACGGCGACGTCGACCTCGACGACCCCCGGATGGTGGAGGCGTACGAGGCCTACGCCGAGCTCTTCTCGCGCGGGCTGACCAACCCGGACGCCGGCAGCCTCGGCAACTCCGAGCTGCTCACCGGGTTCCTCCAGGGCAACGGCGCCTTCATGGTGTCGGGCTCGTGGGAGAACGGTGCGATGTTCGACGCCGTCGGTGACGACATGGGCGTCTTCCCGATCCCGATGCTCGAGGACGCGGAGTACCCGAGCACGATCGCCGGCGGACCGAACGTCTCCGTGTCGATCACGAACTACTCGAAGCACCAGGAACAGGCCGAGGACTTCCTCAACTACCTCGCGGAGCCCGACACGATCGACCTCTACGTCGAGCTGAACCAGACCGAGGCGTCGAACTCGGCTCAGGCCGACCCCTCGGTCATCACCAACCCGTACCTGCAGTCGCAGGCCGAGCAGCTCGTGGACATCGAGAACGTCGTCTACCCGTTCGACAACGTCATGCCGCAGCTCGTCATCGACCTCTTCTACCGCGTCAACGCCACGGTGTTCACGGGGCAGACGACGGCGGAGGACGCGGTGGCGGAGCTCCAGGACGCGTACGAGAGCGAACAGACCGAATAATGACCAGCCCCGCCCAGCTCGC
>CAKTZW010000361.1 GCA_934636065.1 uncultured Labedella sp. | reverse complement strand
TCGGCCAGGTGATCGGGGCGCTCGTCTTCGGACGGCTCTCGGACCGACTGGGGCGGAAGAAGCTCTTCATCCTCACGCTGGCGATTTACCTCATCGCGTCGGGGCTCGCGGGCCTCGCCCCGAACTTCGAACTGCTCCTCGTCTGCCGCTTCATCGCGGGGGCCGGGATCGGGGGCGAGTACGCCGCGATCAATTCGGCGATCGACGAGCTCATCCCGGCGAAGTACCGGGGGCGCGTCGACATCGCGATCAACGGGACGTACTGGGGTGGTGCGGCGCTCGGCACCGCCGCCAACTTCTTCTTCCTCAACCCGGCGATCTTCCCCGAGGACCTCGGCTGGCGGCTCGCGTTCTTCATCGGCCCGGTCCTCGGCATCCTCATCATCTTCATGCGCCGTCACATCCCCGAGAGCCCGCGCTGGCAGATGACGCACGGCCTCGAGGAGGAGGCCGAGCGCACCGTCGAGGAGATCGAGTCGCGCGTGAAGCGCGAGGGCGGGACGCTCGACCCCGTCGACGACGCCCAGGCGATCGAACTGAAGACGACCGGGTCGATCCCGTTCCGGGTGATCGCGAGAGTCTTGCTCAAGGACTATCCGAAACGGACCCTCGTCGGGGCGACGATGATGATCACGCAGTCGTTCCTCTACAACGCGATCTTCTTCACCTACGCGCTCGTCCTGCAGAACTTCTACGGCCTCGACTCGTCGACGACGCAGTTGTACTTCTTCCCCTTCGCGATCGGCAACCTCATCGGCCCGCTCGTGCTCGGACACTTCTTCGACGTGTGGGGTCGCCGCAACATGATCTTCCTCACGTACGGGGTGTCGGGCGTCGTCCTCGCGGCGTCGGCCGTGCTCTTCCAGGCGGACATGCTCACGGCGACGACACAGACGATCTTCTGGTGCGTGGCGTTCTTCTTCGCCTCGGCCGGCGCGTCGTCGGCGTACCTGACCGTCAGCGAGATCTTCCCTCTCGAGCTGCGGAGCCAGGCGATCTCGTACTTCTTCATCGTGGGACAGCTCGCCGGCGCCTTCGCCCCCACCATCTACGGGATCCTCGTCGGCGACGGCACGGACCGCGGCCCGCTCACGATGGGCTACTTCCTGGGCGCGGCCGTCATGATCGTCGGAGGCGTCGTGGCGAAGATCTTCGGTGTGGACGCCGAGCGGCAGTCGCTCGAGGCGATCACAAAGCCCTTGTCGCTCTACGACGCGGGCACGAAGCGCTGATCCCGTCTCGCCCGACGGGGTGGCCGGGCGTCCGATCCCACCCGTCGCGTGAGACGACTCGTCAGGTGAGCGCGACGGCGGCCCAGGACACCGGCGGGAGGACGACCGTCACGGTTCCGTCCCGGAGCGTCGCCTCGATCGGCGTGAGGCCGACGCGGTCCTGGTCCGACATCGTGTTGCGGGCGTAGGGGTCGTCGTCGTGGAGCATCACGGCCTCGGCGACGTGGCTGACGCCGAGCGTCGACACGTCGACCGAGAGCGTGACAGCCTCCGTCGTCGATCGGTTCAGGAGGAAGACGGACGCCGAGCCCGCCTCCTCGTCGAACGTCGCGACGGCGTCGACGAGCGGAGCATCGCCATATCGTGCCGTGGGCGTCGAGCCGGCCACGATGCGGGGCGCGAGCACGACCCCCGTCGCGAGGCGTGCCGTGACGGAGAACGGGAAGAACGTCGTCTGCCTCCACGCTGCTCCTCCCGGCTCGGTCATGATCGGGGCGATCACGTTGACGAGCTGCGCGAGCGACGCCGAGCGCACCCGGTCCGAGTTCTTCAGGAGCGTGATGAGCAGCCCGCCGAGCACCACAGCGTCCGCGGCGCTGTAGACGTCCTCGAGCAGTCGCGGAGCGTACGGCCATTCCCGGCGACCGTCGGTGTCGGCGGCCGCGAGACGCGTCTCCTCCTCGAGGTGTTCCGTGAGGTACCAGATGTTCCACTCGTCGAAGGACAGCATGATGTCCTTCTTCCGCCGGAGCTTGTGCTTCACGTGGTCGGCTGTCGCGACGACGGTCGAGATGAAGTACTCCATGTCGAGGGAGGACGCGAGGAAGGACGCGAGATCACCGTCGTGCTCCTGGTAGTAGGCGTGGCACGAGATGTAGTCGACATCGTCGTACGCGTGCTCGAGGACGATCCGCTCCCAGTCGCCGAACGTCGGCATCTCCGATCCGCTCGATCCGCACACGACGAGCTCGAGACCCGGGTCGGCGATCTTCATGGCCTTCGCGGTGCGGGAGGCGAGCTTGCCATAGTCGTCCGCCGTCATGTGCCCGACCTGCCAGGGCCCGTCCATCTCGTTGCCGAGGCACCACATCCGGATGCCGTGCGGCTCCGGGGCGCCGTTGGCGATGCGCCGGTCGGCGAGGGCCGTGCCCGGGGCGCCGTTCGCGTACTCGAGCACGTCGAGCGCCTCGAGCACACCGCGCGTGCCGAGGTTGACGGCGTACATGATCTCGCTGCCGACGAGCGCCGCCCAGCGGGCGAAGTCGTCGAGACCGACCTGGTTGGTCTCGACCGAGTGCCACGCGAGGTCGCGTCGGCGCGGGCGCTCCTCGCGCGGACCGACACCGTCCTCCCAGCGATAGCCGGACACGAAGTTGCCGCCCGGATAGCGGATCGTCGTGGCACCCAGCTCGGCGACGAGCTCCACCACGTCGAGGCGGAAGCCGTCGGCGTTCGCCGTCGGGTGCGACGGCTCGTAGATGCCGTCGTACACGCAGCGCCCGAGGTGCTCGACGAAGGAGCCGAACAGTCGACGCGTGACCGGGGCGACGATCGCGGTGCGGTCGATGGAGACGGAGGCCGATGTCATGACGCGTCCTTCGATTGCGGGCGAGTGGGGGTGCGGGCGCCGACCTCGCCGTCTCGCGAGACCTGCGGATCGTCGACGCCGGGGCCGGGTGGAGGAGGGGAGAGGGGGACGAGGTCCGGCCGCTCGACGGTGCTGCCGATCGGGATCGTCGTGTGCTCCGAGCCCGAGCGGAGGATCGCGTACATGATCTCGAGGACGTGCAACGCGAGCCGACCCGACGCCCGAGGCGGCCGTCGCTCGACGAGCGCCTCGGCCAGGTCCGCGAGACCGATCCCACGACCGGTCTCGATGAAACCGGCGGACGGCGCGACCACGCGCCATTCCGGGTCGTCGCGTGTGGCGATCTCGACGCGGTCCGAGAACATGTTCGGATCGGGCACGGCGAGCGTTCCCGTCGTTCCGTAGACCTCGAACTGCGGCGACCTCGTCTGCCACACCTCGAAGCTGACGGTGACGGTGGACACGACCCCGCTCGCGTGCTCGAGAAGCGCGCTCACGTGGGTGTCGACCTCCACGGGGA
>CAKTZW010000360.1 GCA_934636065.1 uncultured Labedella sp. | reverse complement strand
GCACGACGCGACCGCCGGCTTCCGCGTGTACCGATCCGAGTTGCTCGAGCGTGTCCATCTCGACGACGTCCACTCGCACGGGTACTGCTTCCAGGTCGACATGACCCTCCGCGTCCTCGACGCGGGCGCCGCCGTCGTCGAGGTGCCCATCGAGTTCCGCGAGCGCGACGCCGGCGAGTCGAAGATGAGCAGGGCGATCGTCGTCGAGGCGATGCTCCGGGTGACGCTCTGGGCGTTCGAGCGGCGCGTGCTGCGTCGTCGGCCGCGCCGCCCGCGTCGCTGATCGGCCGCTCAGACTCGCTCAGACCCAGTCGTCGAAGTCCTCGATCTCGCCCCACGAGGTGCGATGGGACGACCGCAGCAGACCGAGGTCGACCTCGGCCACGAGGCGCATCCGCTCCTCACGATCCTCCTCGTAGCGGGGGTCGCGCGTCGCGGACTGCTGCTGGTTCGCGAGGCGCGCCTCCAGGGTCGCCGACACTTCACGCCACGCGCCCTCGCGAGCGCTCTCGGCGATCTCGGTCACCACGTCGTCCTCCATGGCGGCCTCCTCGAGGGCGTCGGCGATGCGCTCGTAGCCCTCGCGGCGTCGCTGGAGGGTCGCCTTGTCGCGCGTCCGATAGTCGTGCTGGTGCTGGGAACGCCCGGGGCGCGATGCGACCCGGCCGAGTTCCTCGTCCATGCGGGCAGCGTAGGTCCGCTGCTCCGAGGCGAAGCGCATCAGCTCGTCGCGGATGATGCCCGTGTAGGCGTCGGCGACGTAGACACCGTCCTGGCGCAGGATGTCGATGAGGACCTGGTTCTTCACGCTCATGGCGATCGCGTGCCGCGCGATCGCCACGCCCTCCTCGACGACCCGCTCCGTCGACGCCGGATCGCGGTGTTCGAGCGGCACGTACGGGTTGATCTTGCGGCGCTTCGAGCGCCGGAACGGCGAGGGAGTCACCGCGGGCCCATCCGGATGGCGCCGTCGAGACGGATCGTCTCACCGTTGAGGTAGTCGTTGTCGACCGCGTGCAGCACGAGTGAGGCGTACTCCTCCGGGCGTCCGAGGCGGGCCGGGAACGGGACCTGGGCCGCGAGGGAGGCCTGCGCGTCGTCCGGGAGCCCGGCCATCATGGGCGTCTCCATGATGCCGGGCGCGATCGTGACGACCCGCACTCCGACGCGCGCGAACTCGCGGGCGAGCGGGAGCGTCATCGCGGCCACGCCGCCCTTCGAGGCCGCGTACGCCGCCTGGCCGATCTGCCCGTCGAACGCCGCGACGGACGCCGTCTGGATCACGACGCCGCGCCCCCCGTCCGCGTCCGGCTCCGTCGCCGCCATCGCGGCGGCGGCGAGACGGACGAGGTTGAAGGTCCCGAGCAGATTGACGCGCAGCACCCGCTCGAACGCGTCGAGGGGCAGCACGCCGTCGCGTCCCAGGACGCGGCCCGGGTCGGCGACCCCCGCGCACGCGACGGCGACGCCGAGGGGACGATCGTCGGCGACGGCGGCGAGAGCGGCCGACACGTCCGACTCCGAGGTCACGTCGCCGGGCACGAACGTCACGTCGTCGCCCAGCTCCCGCGCGGCCTCCGCTCCGCGGGACGACGGGAGGTCGAGCAGGACGACGGCGGCACCGCGATCGCGCAGAGCGCGAGCGGTGGCCAGTCCGAGGCCCGACGCGCCACCGGACACGACCGCCGTGCGATCACCCAGGTCCATGACGCGCGCCTCCCCTTCGAGGTTAGCCGCCGTGGCATCGAACGGAAAGCCACAGGAACGAGCACGACGCGCGGAGTAGCGTGGCCGACACCGCACCGATGGGCCGCTCGATGGCGACCGTGCGGTGAGGGAGGAGGGCGTCGTGAAGGTGCCGAGCGAACGCGCGAGGGCCACGGCCCGCGCCCGCCGCGGGTCCTGGGTGTACGAGCTCGACCCGACGGTCCTCGACCCCGACGGCGAGGTCCCCCCGCACCTCATCGTGGGAGCCTGGCGCTCCGACGCGCGCGGCGAGATCACCGGCGAGTTCCGCCCGAACCCCGACTATCGACCGGCGGGCGCGATCCCGGACGACGCGAGCGAGATCCTCGACGAGGTCTCGGGTCCCGCGCCGCTCGACGTCGGCGGCGAGGCCGTGCTCACACCCGCCGAGGAGGTGATCCGTCGCGGCATGATGGGCCTCGCGCCGGTGTCGGAGGTGCTCGCCGCGCTGTGGGAGAGCAACGGCATCATCCTCTCCGGCACGGTGACGACCGGGTCGATGGCGGAGCTCCAGCCGCTCTACGTCCCGAAGGGGCAGGTGCGCATGCTCGCGATGTTCACGCACGGCGACCGCGTGCCGGAGGAGGCGAGCGCCGCGGCGCCGTACGCGCTCTCCATCCCCGTCGCCGCCCTCTTCCCCACTCTCGGTCCGCTCATCGGCGTCGTCGTGAACCCGGGGTCGCGCCTCGGGCTGGAGATCTCTCCCGAGGGTGTCGCGGAGGCCATCGAGAGGAATCCCGCCCCCTGACCCAGGCGCTCGCAGCGGCGCGGTCGGGTGGACCCGCGCCGCGACGTCAGGACACTCAGGACGCGGTGACGCTCACGCTCCACGTGACGCCGAACCGGTCGGTGAGCATCCCGAAACCCGCGCTCCACGCCGATGTGGCCAGGGGCTCGACGACGACAGCGTCGACGGCGAGCGCGTCCCAGTACCCCTGGAGCTCGTCGAGGCTGTCCGAACCGATCGAGACGAAGAACGCCTGGTCGGTGACCGTCGTGTTGTTCTCGCGGCGGGTCGAACCGCCGCCCGCGATCGAGCCTCCGGTCGCTCCCGGGATGTCGTAGCCCATCACGCGGAAGCCGTTCTCGGCGGCGACGAGGCCGAAGACCACGTTGTCCGCGCCGGGCAGGTCGGCCGGCATGCCGAAGTCCGCGTAGGTGTTGATCACGAGGTGCCCGCCGAAGACCGACTGGTAGAACTCGAGCGCCTGGCGCGCGTCGCCTCGGAAGTTGAGGTGGGTGGTCGTCTGGATGGTCATGTCTGCTCTGCTCCTTGATCTGGTCGGCCGTTCGGCCCGATGCAGCCACTCTGCCGTCCGTATAGGTCGGTTCTTGTCCTAGACCGCATCTACAGTGAGGTCATGACGACGACATCCCGGCTGCTCACGCTGCTGTCGCTGCTGCAGGCCCGCCGGGCGTGGCCCGGGTCGGTGCTGGCATCCCGACTGGAGATCAGCGATCGGACGGTCCGCCGGGACATCGACCGGCTCCGGGAGATGGGGTACAACATCCGGGCGACGATGGGTCCGGACGGCGGGTACCGCCTCGACGCGGGCAGCGAGCTCCCCCCGCTCCTCTTCGACGACGACCAGACC
>CAKTZW010000359.1 GCA_934636065.1 uncultured Labedella sp. | reverse complement strand
GTGCCGTACCGCGGACCGCTCTCGGCCGTCGCCTACCAGCTCATCGGCGGACTGCGGCAGTCGATGTTCTACGTCGGCGCCCGCACCATCGAGGAGCTCAAGCAGCGCGGCAAGTTCGTCCGCATCACGGCGGCCGGACTCAAGGAGTCCCACCCGCACGACGTTCAGATCGTCGTGGAGGCGCCGAACTACCGTCGGTAGGGCGGAGCGCGGAGTCCCACGCGGGTGCGGGCGACAGTTCAGATCGTCGCGGAGGCGCCGAACTACCGTCGGTAGGGCGGAGCGCGGAGTCCCACGCCCCTTCCATCGGGCCCGTCCGCAGTGCGGACGGGCCCGATCCCGTTCGCGTCCCCGTGCGCCGATAGGCTGGGGTCGTGAGCATGGAAGTTGAGATCGGCCGCGCCAAGCGCGCCCGCCGGGCATACTCGTTCGACGACATCGCCATCGTCCCCTCCCGGAGGACCCGCGATCCCGAGGACGTGTCGGTGTCCTGGAACATCGACGCGTTCCACTTCGCCACGCCGATCATCGCGGCGCCGATGGACTCCGTCGTCTCACCGAAGACCGCGATCATGATCGGGCAGCTCGGCGGCCTCGGCGTGCTCGACCTCGAGGGCCTCTGGACGCGCTTCGAGGACCCGGAGCCGGTGCTCGAGGAGATCCGCGCGCTCCCGGCCGACCGTGCGACCGCGCGGATGCAGGAGCTCTACGCCGCTCCGATCCGCCCGGAGCTCGTCACGCAGCGCATCGCCGAGATCCGCGAGGCCGGCGTCACGGTCGCGGGCGCACTCTCGCCGCAGCGCACGCAAGAGCTCTACCGTACGGTCGTCGAGGCGGGAGTCGACCTCTTCGTCATCCGGGGCACGACGGTGTCGGCGGAGCACGTCTCCAAGAATCAGGAGCCGCTCAACCTCAAGAAGTTCATCTACGAGCTCGACGTGCCGGTCATCGTCGGCGGCGCCGCGACCTACACGGCGGCGCTCCACCTGATGCGCACCGGCGCGGCCGGCGTCCTCGTCGGCTTCGGCGGGGGAGCGGCGTCCACGACGCGCGCGACCCTCGGGATCCACGCGCCGATGGCGACGGCTGTCGCCGACGTCGCGGGGGCTCGACGCGACTACATGGACGAGTCCGGCGGCCGCTATGTGCACGTCATCGCCGACGGCGGGCTCGGCTCGGCCGGCGACGTCGTGAAGGCGATCGCCTGCGGCGCCGACGCCGTCATGCTCGGGACGTCCCTGGCCCGCGCGACGGATGCGCCCGGCGGTGGGTTCCACTGGGGCACGGAGGCGTACCACTCCCAGCTTCCCCGCGGCCGGCGCGTCTCCGTCGAGCAGGTCGGGTCCCTCGAGGAAGTGCTCTACGGGCCGGCGTCGACGGCCGAGGGCACCGCCAACCTCGTCGGCGCGCTGCGTCGATCGATGGCGACCACGGGCTACAGCGATCTCAAGGAGTTCCAGCGAGTGGAAGTGGTTGTCGCCCCCTACCCCGTGCAGTAGCGTCGAAAACGGGGCCGTGAGTCCCCGTGACGAGCACGCCTTGGAGGCGACGATGGCCCAGAATTCAGTATCCCGGTCCAACAAGATCGGTCCCGAGGAGCGACTCGCGGCGATCGAGGCACTGAAGACGAAGGAGCTCGACGTCCTCGTCGTCGGTGGCGGCATCGTCGGCACGGGCGCGGCCCTCGATTCCGTGACCCGCGGCCTGTCCACCGGTCTGCTCGAGGCGCGGGACTGGGCGAGTGGCACGTCGAGCCGGTCGTCGAAGCTCGTGCACGGCGGCATCCGCTACCTCGAGCAGCTCGACTTCGGACTCGTCCGCGAGGCGCTCATCGAGCGCGGCCTGCTGCTGCAGAGGATCGCGCCCCACCTCGTCAAGCCGGTCCGATTCCTCTACCCCCTGACGAAGCCCGTGTGGGAGCGGTTCTACATCGGCGCGGGGATGTTCCTCTACGACATCTTCAGCTACTCGGGCGGACGCCCGCCCGGGGTCCCGCACCACCGCCACCTGACGAAGCGCCAGATCCAGCGCTCCATCCCGTCGCTCGCGGCGAACGCTTTCACCGGCGGTCTGACGTACTACGACGCCCAGGTGGACGACGCCCGGTACGTCGCCGCCCTCGCGCGGACGGCATCCTTCTACGGTGCTCACGTCGCGAGCCGCGTCCGCGTCGAGGGCTTCCTCAAGGTGGGACAGCGCGTCGTCGGCGTGACGGCGCACGACCTCCAGACCGGTGAGCGCTTCGAGATCAAGGCGAAGCAGGTCGTCAACGCCACGGGCGTGTGGACGGACGACACCCAGGCGATGGTGGGGGAGCGCGGGCAGTTCAAGGTGCGGGCGTCGAAGGGCGTGCACCTGCTCGTCCCCCGCGACCGCTTCCAGTCGACGATGGGCATGATCCTGCGCACGGAGAAGAGCGTGCTCTTCGTGATCCCGTGGGGGCGGCACTGGATCATCGGGACGACCGACACCGACTGGAACCTCGACAAGGCACATCCGGCTGCGACGGCCGCGGACATCGACTACATCCTCGAGCACGTGAACCAGGTCCTCGCCGTGCCGCTCACCCGCGAGGACGTCGAGGGCGTCTACGCGGGGCTGCGCCCCCTGCTCGCCGGGGAGAACGACCAGACCTCGAAGCTGTCGCGCGAGCACATCGTCGCGCACACGGTGCCGGGGCTCGTCGTCGTCGCCGGCGGCAAGTGGACGACCTACCGGGTGATGGCGAAGGACGCGATCGACGAGGCCGTCGCCGCGCTCGACGGCAAGATCCCGGCATCGACGACCCAGGACATCGCGCTGCTCGGCGCGGAGGGCTACCAGGCCGCCTGGAACAAGCGCGGCAAGATCGCGCGGGCGTTCGGCGTCCACAAGGTGCGGATCGAACATCTGCTGAACCGATACGGCGTCCTCACGGACGAGATCCTC
Source organism: uncultured Labedella sp. (assembly GCA_934636065.1). Lineage (GTDB taxonomy): Bacteria > Actinomycetota > Actinomycetes > Actinomycetales > Microbacteriaceae > Labedella. The sequence continues at coordinate 417 of CAKTZW010000359.1, read as the reverse complement.
GATCTCATCCGCAGCCGACCGGAGCTCGCCGAACCGCTGCCGGGTGCCGACGACTACCTACAGGCCGAGGTCGTCTACGCGGCGTCCCACGAAGGCGCGCTGCACCTCGAGGACGTCCTCGCCCGCCGGACCCGGATCTCGATCGAGGCGTGGGACCGCGGCGTCTCGGCTGCGCCCGTCGCGGCGTCGCTCCTCGCCGAGGTGCTCGGGTGGGACGAGGAGCGCACGCAGAGCGAGGTGCAGAACTACCTCAAGCGCGTCGCGGCCGAGCGGGCATCGCAGGAGCAGCCCGACGACGCCTCCGCTGACCGGGTGCGCCTCGAGGCGCCCGACATCGCGTCCGTCACCGAGTAACCCAGAGTGCTACACCCGCACGAGGGCGCCACTCCTAACGGGCGCCCTCGTGCCCGATGAGGC
>CAKTZW010000358.1 GCA_934636065.1 uncultured Labedella sp. | reverse complement strand
GCTTCGACCTCCTCGTGGAGATCGTGTGCGAGGACGACGAGAAGCTCCTCGACCTGCTCAATGACAAGATCCGCAGCCTGGAGGGCGTCCTCTCCACCGAGACGTTCGTCTACCTCAAACTCCGCAAGCAGCTCTACAACTGGGGGACGCGATGACCCTGTTCGACTCCGACACCCGCACCTCTTCGACGGGAGACCTCGTGACCTTCGACACGGATGCGCTGAACACCAAGGCGACCGACCACCTCTGGATGCACTTCGCACGGCAGTCGTCGCTCGCGAAGGGCGCCGTCCCGATCATCGTGAAGGGCGAAGGCCACCACATCTGGGACAGCAACGGGAAGCAGTACTTCGACGCGCTGTCCGGGCTGTTCGTCGTCGCGGCGGGACACGGGCGCCGCGAGCTCGCCGAGGCCGCGGCCAAGCAGGCCGAGACCCTCGCCTACTTCCCGATCTGGGGCTACACGCATCCGGGCGCGATCGAGCTCGCGGACCGGCTCGCGGACTACGCGCCGGGTGACCTCAACAAGGTCTTCTTCGCCACGGGTGGCGGCGAGGCGGTCGAGTCCGCGTTCAAGCTCGCCAAGCACTACTGGAAGCTCCAGGGCAAGCCGATGAAGACGAAGGTCATCTCCCGGGCCGTCGCCTACCACGGCACGCCGCAGGGCGCTCTCGCAATCACGGGCATCCCCGCGATGAAGGCGATGTACGAGCCGGTGACGCCGGGCGGGTTCCGTGTTCCGAACACGAACTACTACCGCGCCGAGGAGATGGGCTTCACTTCGACAGGCTCAGCAGGGGCCACCGGCACGGAGGAGGAGTTCGGCCTCTGGGCCGCGAACCGCATCGAGGAGATGATCGAGTTCGAGGGCGCCGACACCGTCGCCGCCGTCTTCCTCGAGCCCGTGCAGAACTCCGGAGGGTGCTTCCCCCCGCCGAAGGGCTACTTCCAGCGCGTCCGCGAGATCTGCGACAAGCACGACGTGCTGCTGGTCAGCGACGAGGTCATCTGCGCGTTCGGGCGCATCGGGCACATGTTCGCCTGCGACGCGTACGACTACGTTCCCGATATGATCACCTGCGCGAAGGCTCTGACGAGCGGGTACTCGCCCCTCGGCGCGACGATCGTGAGCGACCGCATCTACGAGCCGTTCGCGCACGGTCAGACGTCGTTCTCCCACGGCTACACGTTCGGCGGCCACCCCGTCTCGACAGCCGTCGCGATGGCCAACCTCGACATCTTCGAGCGCGAGGGCCTCAATCAGAACGTGCTCGACAACTCCGCGTACTTCCGGTCGTCGCTCGAGAAGCTCCTCGACATCCCCATCGTCGGCGACGTCCGCGGCGACGGCTACTTCTTCGGGATCGAGCTCGTGAAGGACAGGAAGACGAAGGAGACGTTCGACTCCGACGAGTCCGAGCGGCTGCTGCGCGGGTTCCTCTCCCGCGCTCTGTTCGACGCCGGCCTGTACTGCCGCGCCGACGACCGCGGCGACCCCGTCATCCAGCTCGCTCCGCCGCTGACGACCGGGCCGCGCGAGTTCGACGAGATCGAGCAGATCCTGCGGAGCGTCCTCACCGAGGCGACCACCCTGCTCTAGTCCGGTGCCGCCGTTCGTCCCGTCGACACCGAAGGAACGCCATGACCACGCGCCCCTACCGTGACACCTCCTTCTGGTTCGACGCCCTCGCCGCGGAGGGGACCGACGAACTCGTCCCGCGGGCGTTCGCCCCCGACGGCCTCGACGCCGACGTCTGCATCGTCGGTGGCGGCCTCACCGGCCTCTGGGCGGCGTACTACCTGACGGAGAACGACCCGGGGCTCTCGGTCGTCGTGCTCGAGAAGGAGATCGCGGGGTTCGGCGCCTCCGGTCGCAACGGCGGCTGGTGCTCGGCGCTCTTCCCTCGCGAGACCTCCTCGCTCGTCACGGAGTACGGGCGCGACGCCGCCCGCCGGATGCGACAGGCGATGGTCGACACCGTCGACGAGGTCGGGCGGGTGGTCGCGGCCGAGGGGATCGACTGCGATTACCTCAAGGGCGGCACGCTGTCGTTCGCGACCTCCGACGTGCAGCGCGCCGCGGCCCTCGAGGAGGTCGAGGCCCACACGGCGTTCGGCGTCGATCGCCGCGAGTTCTGGGACTTCGAGGGAGCGGATTCGCACCGAGCGCATCCGGCCGCCGCCGTCGCCGCGTCGTTCACGCCCGACTGCGCCCGGATTCAGCCGGCGAAGCTCGTGCGCGGTCTCGCCGAGGTCGTCGAGGCACGGGGCGTGCGCATCTTCGAACAGTCCGCCGCCGAGTCGTGGCGCACGGGCGAGGTGGTCGTCTCGACGCCGGTCGGCCGCACCACCGTCACGGCGCGGTCCATCCTGCTCGCCACCGAGGCGTACGGCTCGCAGCTGCCGGGCATCGGCCGACGCATGATGCCGCTGTACTCCCTCATGATCGCGACGGAGCCGCTCGATGACGCGTTCTGGGAGTCTGTCGGCATCGAGCACGGTCAGACCTTCACCGACTACCGCCACCTGCTGATCTACGGCCAGCGCACCGCCGACAATCGCTTCGCGTTCGGGGGGCGAGGTGCCCGCTACCACTGGGGCTCGTCGATCTCCGAGAGCTACGACCGTGTCGAGCGCGTGTTCGATCACCTCCGTTCGGCGCTCGTGGACCTCTTCCCCGCGGCGGCCGACGCGGCGGTCACGCACTCGTGGGGCGGCCCGCTCGGCGTCCCTCGCGACTGGCACGCGACGGTCGCCTACAACCGGCGGACCCGCGTCGGGCTCGCCGGCGGTTACGTCGGAGACGGGGTCGGCACGACGAACCTCGCAGGACGCACGCTCGCCGACCTCGTGACGGGAGCGGACACGGACATCGTCACGCTTCCCTGGGTCGGTCACGTCTCCCCGCGCTGGGAACCGGAGCCGCTGCGGTTCGCGGGGGCCAACCTCGGTCTCATGGGCACGACGATCGCCGACGTCGAGGAGAGGGCGACGGGTCGGACGTCGATCGCCGCTCGCCTGCTCGCCCCTCTCACCGGACACTGAACAGGGCGCCCCGGCGGGGACCGATCCGGCGGGGCGCTCGCGGAAGAGGCCCCGCCGGATCGGTCACCGGGCGGTGGTGACGGTGTAGCGGTCGACGACGACGGTGGCGTCGGCGGCCGCTTTGGAGCTCAGGTAGAACGACAGTCCGACGGTGCCCGCTGCTTGCAGTCCGGCCGTGGTGTCGTTCGCCGTCAGCCGCCAGGCGGTGGGTTCCGTCGCGCCGGCCCAGGCCTTCGCCGCGATCGTCGTCGTTCCGGATCCCGTGATCTTCACGCGGACGTTGATCACGGTCCCGTCGGCCGAGGGC
>CAKTZW010000357.1 GCA_934636065.1 uncultured Labedella sp. | reverse complement strand
GGATGACGCTCGTGCCCGATCCGGGGTTGAGAAACACGAGCAGCCCGCGGCCGGTCTCGAGGGCGGGCAGCTCGGTGCGGATGGAGGACACCGGCCCGCCGCGTTCCTCACGGGGCCGGACGGGAAGCACGAGTCGGCCGACGATCGCGACCGCCGCACCGAGCGCGACGCCGCCGACCACGTCGGACAACCAGTGCGCCCCGACGTGCAGGCGAGAGTACGCCACACCGGCGGCGAGCGGCGCCACGACGGCGGCGCTCCGCGGCGACTCGAGGGCCACGCCCGTCGCGAACGCGGCCGCGCTGGCCGAGTGACCGGACGGGAACGACGGCGACGTCGGCGGTGTGCGCAGGCGGCGACCGACGGGGATGTCGTCGAGGAGGGGACGGTCGCCTCCGTAGACGCGCTTCCCCACGAGGTTCGCGGCCATGCTCGCGATCGTGAGAGAGCCGACGCCCCGCAACGCGGCGCGTCGGCTCCCGACGACGGCCAGCACGGCTGCCATCGCGAACCACAGCACGCCGCGGTCGGCCGAACGCGAGAGCCGGACGAGGGCGACATCGAGAGCGGGATGCGTGCGCCGACGGTTGACGCGCCGACCGGCCGCCGCGTCGAGTCGCCGCACCCAGCGCGGCAGGTGCCGCAGACGCCGGAGGGCGACGACGGGCGCGAGCAACCGGCTCGGCGTCCTCACCCGGTCACCTGCGCATGCATGTCACAGACGTTACCCGTCGACGCGGGAATCGTCCTCGCCCTCGGCCTGCGAGGGGTGACCGATCTCCTCGTCACCGGTGTTCTGGGGCTCCGGCGCCGCCGCGTCCGTGTCCTCTCCCTCCGCCTGCGAGGGCTTGTCGAGGGCGGGGTCGTACTCGTCGTCTGCGCCGGTGGGGGCGGTCGAATCCGTCATGGAGCTGCTCCTTCGTGTCGTGGTCCCACGCTACGACCGGCGACGGATGGGTCGCACGGGGTTGCGCGTCACGCGCCCGCGGGCGGATCGACCAGGAGCGCGACACGATCGGCGAGGTAGACGCCGAGGTCCATCGTCGCCGACCCGGCACCCCAGCGCACGACCGGCACGCCGTCCGAGAGCAGCAGTGGACCGGTCGCCGCGCGGAGGGACGCCTCGTCGAGGTCGAGCCGCCGCCAGCCGAAGTTGACAGTCTCCCCCTCGCGGAACCGTCCGCGGACGGCCGCGGCCCGGTAGCCGGCCCGCTCGAGCGCCGACTCCGAGGTGTAGCCGCGGCGCCCGGGGTCCACGGCGCGCGTCGTCGACCCCGTCGCGTACGCGCCGCCGTCCGCGTCCAGGAGGAGCACCCCGAGCCGCCACACGCGCCCGACGGGCACCATGACCGGCTCACGCGGGATGAGGAACACGCGACGCGGCCCGACGTAGTCGGCGAGTGCCTCGTCGCGCGCGTCCGCTGCGGCCAGACCGTCGGCCGCCGCCCGCAGCAGGACGCGGGCCCGCTGCACCGGCGGCGTCGCAGCCGACGGGTCGGGCGGCGTGAGGTCCATGGCTCCATCATGCAGAGGATCGCCGGGCGACGCGCGGGGATGCGGAGCACGGCGATGCGTGATCCGTCCGGCCGGCTCCGCTGCGGGCGTCTCTGCTGCCGGCGGTTCTGCCGAGGGCGGCTCCGCCCACGGCGGATCCTCTCGACTCCGCGACGCCGGCGGCGGAGCCTGAGTCCATGACCGACACTGCCAGCCCCATCCCGCTCTTCACCGACCGCCTCCGCGAACAACTCCGCCACCGTCGAGTCCTCGTGCTCGACGGAGTGCTCGACGACGACAACGGCACGGCCCTCACAGCCGGGCTGCTCGCGCTCGCGGACGACGACCCCCGCGAGGACATCGCCTTGTGGATCCACTCCCCGGGCGGATCGGTTCCGTCCATGCTCGCGATCCGCGACGTGATGCGCCTCGTGCCGTGCGACGTATCGACGCTCGCGCTCGGCCTGGCCTGCAGCGCCGGCCAGTTCCTCCTCTCGGCCGGAGCCCCCGGGAAGCGGTTCGCCCTTCCTCACGCCCGCGTTCTCATGCACCAGGGCTCCGCGGGCATCGGCGGATCGGCCGTCGACGTCGAGGTGCAGGCGGGCGACCTCCGGCACATGCGCGACACGGTCCTCGGTCTCATCGCCGCGGACACGAGGCAAGCCGTCGACCGGGTCTTCGAGGACTCGCTCCACGACCGTTGGTACTCCGCCGGTGAGGCCCTCGCATACGGCTTCATCGACGCCATCGTCGCGGACTTCGCGCAGGTGATGCCCGAACGCCACCACACCGTCGGCCTGGGGGCTGGTGCACGATGAGCTCGTACACGATCCCCAACGTCATCGCACAGCACCCCCGAGGCGAGCGCATCATGGATGTGTACTCGCATCTGCTCACGGAGCGCATCGTCTACCTCGGCACCGCGATCGACGCGGGCGTCGCCAACGCCCTCATCGCGCAGTTGCTGCACCTCGAGGCGGACGCACCGGGCCGCGAGATCAACATGTACATCAATTGCGAGGGCGGCGACATGACCTCGATGCTCGCCCTCTACGACACCATGCAGTACGTCGAGGCGCCGATCGCGACCACGTGCGTCGGCCAGGCAATCGCGGCCGGAGCCGTCCTGCTCGCCGCCGGTACGTCCGGCCGTCGGGCCGTCCTCCCCCATACGCGCGTCGTGCTGCACCAGCCGGCGGTGCGCAGCCAGGGCGCCATTCCGGATCTCATTCTCCAGGCGGACGAGCTCGTGCGCATCCGCGGCGACGTCGAGGAGGTGCTCGCGGAGCACACGGGACGCTCGGTCGAGACACTGCGCGCCGACACGGACCGCGACCGTGTCTTCACCCCGAGTGCCGCCGTCGCGTATGGCCTCGTCGACCACGTGCTGTCCCGCGGCTCCCGGTCGCGGCCCTCGGAGCCCGCCACCCGGGACTCCGTCGCGTAGAACGGCGCTCAGGTGGGTCCGAGCCGCAGCGCCAACTCCAACGCCAACGCCAGCGCCAGAGCAGGCTCAGGCGCCGACGGCGAGCAGCTGCGGCTCGGCCCGTCCCTCCGCGGGGGCGGAGGGCGCGAGCCCGCGCGCGACGTCACCGACGAGCTCCGGCAACGACCACCCGAGCGCCCCGGCCACTGCCGCGATCATCTCGCTCGACGGCTCCTTGAGCCCCCGCTCCATCTCCGAGAGGTACTGCGGCGAGACTCCCGCGCGTTCAGCCGTGCGCGCGAGGGTCTCGCGCCGGTCCTGCCGCCGCGCTCGGAGTCGGTCGCCGAGGGCTTCCCGCCAGAGCGGTTCCGTCAGGGGGTTCGCATGCGGTCGACTCGCCGGAGTCGTCCGGTCGCCGTTGCGCTCAGCGGTGG
>CAKTZW010000356.1 GCA_934636065.1 uncultured Labedella sp. | reverse complement strand
AGCGAGCCGGTCGCTGCGGCACGCGCGAGCGCGGAGGGCGAGTCGATCCGGTCGGCGGTCGAGGCGACGACGGCGCCGAGGACGCCGGCGAGCACGTCGCCGGATCCGGCCGTCGAGAGCCACGGACTCGCGACCGGCAGCCGGAGGACCGCGCCGCCCGGCTCGGCGACGACGGTCCGCGATCCCTTGAGCAGCACGACGGCGCCCGTCGCGTCGGCGGCGTGCCGGGCCCACCGGTCGCGATCCCCCGCGATGTCCTCCGCCTCGACGCTCGTCCCCGTGGCCTCGAGCAGGCGCCGGAGCTCGCCGGCGTGCGGAGTGAGCACCGCGAGGCCGTCGACCCCCGACGCGACGGCGCCGAGCGCCCCCGCATCGACCACCACGGGGACGCCGTCGTCGAGCGCGTGCGCGAAGTCGGCCGTGCGCTCGGCCCCCGGTTCCTCCCCGTCGACGCCCGAGCCGATGAGCCACGCCTGGACGCGGCCCGATCCGCGCACGATCTCGGGTCGGCGCTGCAGCACGAGGGTCCCCACGGCATCGGGGCCGACGTACCGCACCATCCCCACCCCGGTCCGGACGGCCGCCTCCACGCCGAGCACCGCCGCTCCCGGGTACCGCTCCGAGCCCGTCGCGACCCCCAGCACACCGCGCGAGTACTTGTCGTCGGTGGAGGTCGGGCGGTGCAGCCACAGCGCGGCGTCGTCGATCGTCCAGTCGGTCTCGTCGGTCATGCGTTCACGATAGGTTGAATCGGGTCGCCCCAGCACCCCCTCGCGGGTGCGTGACAAGACAGCCACGACCCAGAGGAACGCATGCCCGCCATCTTCGAACCCCTGACCCTGCGCTCGCTCACGATCCGCAACCGGCTCTGGGTGTCCCCGATGTGCCAGTACTCGGTGGAGGAGCACGACGGCGTGCCGACCGACTGGCACCTCGTGCACCTCGGCCAGTTCGCGGCGGGCGGCGCCGGTCTCGTCATGACGGAGGCGACGGCCGTGAGTCCCGAGGGACGCATCTCCCCCGAGGACACCGGCATCTGGACGGACGAGCAGGCCGAGGTGTGGAGCCGGATCGTGCGCTTCCTCCACGAGCAGGGCGCCGCCGCGGGCATCCAGCTCGCGCACGCCGGACGGAAGGCGTCGACGTACCGGCCGTGGGCGACCGAGCGCGGCACCGTGCCGGCGGCGGAAGGCGGTTGGGAACCCGTCGGCCCCTCCCCCGTCGCCTTCCCCGGGTACGCGACGCCGCGGGAACTCGACGCCGCGGGCATCGAGAAGGTCGTGGCGGACGTCGCCGCCGCGGCGCGCCGAGCCGTCGCCGCCGACTTCGATGTCGTCGAGCTGCACGCGGCCCACGGCTACCTGCTGCACGAGTTCCTCTCGCCGCTGTCGAACCAGCGGACGGACGCGTACGGCGGTTCGCTCGAGAACCGCGCCCGGTTGCTCCTCGACGCCGTCCGTGCCGTCCGGGCCGAGATCGGCGACCGTGTCCTGTTCGTGCGGTTCTCGGCGACCGACTGGGCGGACGACGGCTGGGACGAGCACGACACCGCGACCGTCGCCGGGTGGGCCGCCGAGACCGGCGCCGACCTCTTCGACGTCTCGACCGGCGGGAACGTGCACGCGAGCATCCCGACCGAGCCCGGGTACCAGGTCCGGTTCGCCACGCACGTCCGGGACGCCGTCGACGTCCCGGTGAGCGCCGTCGGCCTCATCACCGACCCCGAGTCGGCCGAGGAGATCGTCCGCTCCGGGCGGGCGGACGCGATCATGATGGGCCGGGAGTTCCTCCGCGACCCGCACATTCCCTTCCGCGCTGCCGCACAGCTCGGCGCCCGGATCGACTACACGCCGCCGCAGTACCTCCGGGCCACCTTCGACTGACGCGGGACGAGGCGACACGCCACCGCGGCGGGTGCCGTGACGGACGCGCCTCAGCGTCGCTGCGTCGCGTCCTCGACCTCACCGACGAGGACCTCGATGATGTCCTCGAGGAACAGCACACCCGTGGTGCCGCCCTCGCGGTCGAACGCGCGGGCGAGGTGGGCGCCCGATCGACGCATGATCGTGAGCGCGTCCTCGAGGTCCGTCTCCTCGAAGATCGAGACGAGCTGTCGGATGCGCTTGGGCGGCACCGGCTGGTCCTCGTCGCCGGGCTCCGCCGTGGCCTCGAAACGCAGGACGTCCTTGAGGTGCAGGTAGCCGACGGGCTGCTCGTCCCCGTCGACGATGACGTAGCGCGAGAACCCGTTCTTGGCGACGGCGCGCTCCAGGTCCGCCGCCGTCACCGACTCCGGCAGCGTGACGATCCCGTCGAGCGGGAGCGCGACGTCGCCCACCTTCTTGCTCGTGAACTCGAACGCGGCGACGAGCGCGCCCGACGAGTCGTCGAGCACCCCTTCCCTGGTGGACTGGGAGACGATCGTCGCGACCTCCTCCAGGGTGAAGGCGGAGGTCGCCTCGTCCTTCGGTTCGACGCGGAAGAGGCGCAGCACCGCGTTCGCGGTCGCGTTGAGGGTCCAGATGATCGGCTTGAAGACCCGCGCGACCATGACGAGCGGCGGCGCGAGCAGCAGCACCGCTCGATCCGGGATCGAGAACGACAGGTTCTTCGGCACCATCTCGCCGAAGACGACGTGGAGGTAGGAGACGAGCAGGAGCGCGATGACGAACGCCACCGTCCCGATCACCTCCTCCGACCAGCCGGTGAGCTCGAGCGGGTACTCGAGGAGGTGGTGGATCGCCGGTTCCGAGACGTTGAGGATGAGCAGCGAGCACACGGTGATGCCGAGCTGGCTCGTCGCGAGCATGAGGGTCGCGTGCTCCATCGCCCAGAGAGCCGTTCGCGCGCTGCGGCTGCCCTGCTCGGCGCGGGGCTCGATCTGGGAACGGCGCGCCGAGATGACGGCGAACTCCGCTCCGACGAAGAAGGCGTTCGCCGCGAGCAGCACGACGAGCCAGGCGATTCCGGCCCAATCACTCATCGTCGCCTCCCTCCTCGGGGCGCGCGGTGAAGCGCACCCGGTCGATGCGGCGGCCGTCGAGCCGCTCCACGCGCAGCGTTCCGGCCTCGATCTCGACCTCGTCCCCCGTGACGGGGAGCCGCCCCAGCTCGCTCATGATGAATCCGCCGACCGTCTCGAAGGGACCGTCGTCCGGCACCTTGAGTCCCGTGCGCTCCAGCAGTTCGTCGGGGCGCAGGCTCCCGGGGAAGACCGTGCTGTCCCGCCCGCGCACGACGCCCGCTCGGGAGCGGTCGTGCTCGTCCGACACCTCGCCGACGATCTCCTCGACGAGGTCCTCGAGCGTCGCCACGCCGGCCGTCCCGCCGTATTCGTCGAGGACGACGGCCATCTG
>CAKTZW010000355.1 GCA_934636065.1 uncultured Labedella sp. | reverse complement strand
AAGCTTAGGGACCGCCCTTCGACAGGCTCAGGGACCGGGTGGGGGCGTTGGGTAGATCGCGCGCGTTCGTGCGTGGCGCCCTTCGACAGGCTCGGGGACCGGGGCGGGCTCCGGGACCGGACTCGGTCGCGTCGCTGGACACGCGCAAGAGCAGGGCCCGGGCACAGGGCGTAGGGGAACCGTAGGCGTCCCGCCGCGGACCGTGAGGAAAACGTGAGGACGCACGCGACGGCGTACGCGCGGGTGTTCGCTGCTCTGTGGGCGTCGAGAGCGACGCCCGGCGCGGGCCCTGGCGGTGCGCGTCGCCCTCCTCGGATGGAGTCACAACCCGTGCTCGATATCGTCTACGTCCTCGGCGTCCTCGCCCTGTTCGCGGTCGTCGGATTCGCCGCCCGGGGGGTCGAGAAGCTGTGATCGCCTTCGACCTCCTCGCCGCCGCGCTCGCGACGGCCGCGATCGTCTACCTCGTGGTCGCCCTGCTGAAGCCGGAGCGGTTCTGATGGACGTGCTCTTCGGCGTCCTCCAGGCGCTCACCCTCGTCCTCGTCATCGGTCTCTTGTACCGACCGCTCGGCGACTACCTCGCTCGCGTGTACACCTCCGAGCGCGACCTCCGCATCGAGCGCGGTCTGTACCGGCTCATCGGGGTCGCCCCGCGCGCCGAGCAGTCGTGGGCGGCCTACCTCCGCAGCATCCTCGCGTTCTCCCTCGTCGGCGTGCTGCTCCTCTACGCCCTGCAGCGGGCGCAGGCCGCGCTGCCGCTCGCGCTCGGGTTCCCCGCGATCCCCGAGGGACTGTCGTTCAACACCGCGATCTCGTTCGTCACCAACACGAACTGGCAGTCGTACTCGCCCGACGTCACGATGGGCTACACCGTCCAGTTCGCCGGCCTCGCGGTCCAGAACGTCCTCTCGGCCGCCGTGGGCATCGCCGTCGCGATCGCCCTCGTCCGCGGGTTCGCCCGCACGAGGACGGGCACGCTCGGCAACTTCTGGGTCGACCTCGTCCGCGGCGTGATCCGCGTCCTGCTGCCCTTCTCCGTGATCGCGGCCCTCGTGCTCGTGGCCGGCGGCGTGGTGCAGAACCTCTCCGGGTTCACCGACGTCACGACGCTCACGGGCGCGACGCAGTCGATCCCCGGAGGCCCGGTGGCCTCGCAGGAGGCGATCAAGATGCTCGGGACGAACGGCGGCGGGTTCTTCAACGCCAACTCGGCGCACCCGTTCGAGAACCCGACCGCCTGGACGAGCCTGTTCGAGGTCGTCCTCCTGCTCGCGATCCCGTTCGCCCTGCCGCGGGCCTTCGGCCGGATGGTCGGGAACCACAAGCAGGGCTACGCCATCCTCGCCGTGATGGCGACGCTCTTCATCGTCTCCGTCACGGCACTCTCCGTCGTCGAGTATTCGGGGGCCGGCACGGCGCCCGAGGCGGCCGGTGCGGCGATGGAGGGCAAGGAGCAGCGTTTCGGAATCCTCGGCTCGACGCTCTTCGGCTCGGCCTCGACGCTCACGTCGACCGGCGCGGTCAACTCGATGCACGACTCCTACACCGCCATCGGCGGGCTGTTCCCGATGCTCAACATGATGCTCGGGGAGGTCGCGCCCGGCGGTGTCGGCTCCGGCCTCTACGGCATGCTCGTGCTGGCCGTCATCGCCGTGTTCATCGCGGGGCTGCTCGTCGGGCGCACGCCCGAGTACCTCGGCAAGAGGATCGGTCCGCGCGAGATCAAGCTCGCGAGCCTCTCCATCCTCGTGACGCCGACCCTCGTGCTCGCGGGAACCGCGCTGAGTTTCGCGATCCCCGCGGTCCGCTCCGACGTCGAGTCGACGTCCATCTGGAACCCCGGCGTCCACGGGCTCTCCGAGGTGCTGTACGCCTTCACGTCCGCTGCGAACAACAACGGGTCGGCGTTCGCGGGCCTCACCGCGAACACCCCGTGGTTCAACACCGCACTCGGCGCGGCCATGCTGCTCGGCCGCTTCCTGCCGATCGTCTTCGTCCTCGCGCTCGCGGGATCGCTCGCGGCGCAGGACCGCGTCCCGGCCACCGCGGGCACCCTCCCGACCCACCGGCCGCAGTTCGTCGGACTGCTGGCGGGCGTCTCCGTCATCATCACCGCACTCACCTACTTCCCCGTTCTCACACTGGGCCCGCTGGCCGAAGGGTTGAACTGACCATGTCCACACATCAGAGACTCGTCGAGGATTCGTCGGCGGATCCCCGGAACGACTCGTCGCGCACCGACGCGAGTCCCGCGCCCGTCGCCACGTCCACCGGTGCAGCAGGCGCCGCGGGAGGCCGATGCCCTGCGGCGATCGGTCCGCGGCAGCTCGCCGCAGCGCTCCCCGGCGCCCTCCGCAAGCTCGACCCGCGCATCATGTGGCGCAACCCGGTGATGTTCGTCGTCGAGGTGGGCGCGGCGCTCACGACGGTGCTCGCTCTCGCGGAACCGTTCCTCGGCGGCCCTCGCGAGTCGGGCGGCACCGCCGTCCCGCCGAGCTTCACCCTCGGGATCGCGATCTGGCTGTGGTTGACGGTCGTCTTCGCCAATCTGGCCGAGGCCGTCGCGGAGGGCCGCGGCAAGGCGCAGGCGGACAGCCTGCGCCGCACGCGGACGAGCACGATCGCTCGGCGCGTCGTCGGTTACGACGCCACGGTCGATCCGTCGGCGGAGTCGACGGGTCTCCACGAGCTCTCGAGCGCGGAGCTCCAGCTCGACGACGTCGTCGTGGTGACGGCCGGGGAGCTGATCCCGGGAGACGGCGACATCGTGTGGGGGATCGCGTCTGTCGACGAGTCCGCGATCACGGGCGAATCCGCACCCGTCGTGCGAGAGTCCGGCGGAGACAGGAGCGCCGTCACCGGCGGGACGCGTGTGCTGTCCGACCGGATCGTCGTGCGCATCACGAGTAAGCCGGGCGAGACGTTCGTCGACCGGATGATCGGCCTCGTCGAGGGGGCGTCGCGTCAGAAGACGCCGAACGAGATCGCGCTCGACATCCTGTTGGCGAGTCTCTCGATCGTCTTCGTCGTCGTGGCGCTCACGATCAACCCGATCGCGTCGTACGCCGCGGCTCCCGTGAGCGTCCCGGTCCTCGTCGCGCTCCTCGTCTGCCTCATCCCCACGACGATCGGCGCGCTGCTCTCCGCGATCGGCATCGCCGGCATGGACCGACTGGTGCAGCGGAACGTCCTCGCGATGTCCGGGCGCGCTGTCGAGGCCGCGGGCGACGTGACGACGCTGCTGCTCGACAAGACGGGCACGATCACGTACGGCAATCGGCGCGCGTCGGAGTGCATCGCCCTTCCCGGGGTCGACCGGGCCGAGCTCGTCCGTGCCGCCGCGCTGTCGTCGCTC
>CAKTZW010000354.1 GCA_934636065.1 uncultured Labedella sp. | reverse complement strand
GTACAGGACTCTCAGCCTTGTCCCGGCGTCCGGCATGTGGCACGGGCGCCGGGATCACGCGGCGGGAGGCCGGTTGTAGTCGTCGTTGTACCGGTCGAGGACGTCGTCGATGGCACCGTCCAGCACGAGAGCGCCCTTGTCGAGATACAGTCCCCGCTCGCAGAACCGCCGCAGGTCCTTCTCGTTGTGCGAGACGAAGAAGAGGGTGCGGCCACCCGCCAGCATCTCATCGATGCGCGCGTAGCACTTCGCCTTGAACGCACGATCCCCGACGGCGAGGACCTCGTCGACGAGGAGGATGGGCTCGTCGAGCTGCGAGATGACGCTGAATGCGATCCGGACCTTCATCCCGCTCGAGAGGTGCTTGTACGGCGTGTCGACGAAGTCCTCGATCTCGGCGAATCCGATGATCTCGTCGAACCGCGCGTCGATCTGCGCTCGCGTCATGCCGTGCAGGCCCGCCGTGAGGTAGACGTTGTCGCGGACGGAGAGGTCGTCCACGAAGCCGCCCGTGATCTCGATGAGCGGTGCGACCCCTCCGGTCACCGTGACGGACCCCTCGTCCGGCATGACCACTCCGGCGACGAGCTTCAGGAGCGTCGACTTCCCCTGCCCGTTCCGACCGACCACGCCGATGGACTCGCCGCGTCGGACGGTGAAGTCGACGTCGCGGAGCGCCCAGAACTCGCCGGGTCGGGAGCGCCTGCTCCGGCCACCGAACAGGTCCTTGAAGGTGCGTCGGCCGCGTCGATTGCGGCGGAAGCGGATCCCCGCTCCCGAGACGGCGATCGCGATCGCGTTCTCTCCCATCACAGCTCCTTGAGGACGGCGCGCTCGCAGCGCCGGAAGACGATGAGACCGACCGCGAGGATGAGGGTCGACATCCCTGCGGCGACGGCGACGAGGAAGCCGTCGAACTGCGCGGGGAAGAACGCCGAGCGGTACAGGGAGAAGATGCCGCTCAGCGGATTGAAGGCCGCCCAGAAGTGGAGCTGCTCCGGCAGATCGGAGGTCCCGTAGACGATGGGGGACGCGTAGAAGAGGAAGCGGAGCGCCAGCTTGGTGGCGCGCTCGAGGTCGCGGAAGAAGACGACCAACGGGGCGACGAGCATGCCCACACCGATCGTGAGCGCGGCCTGGATGAGCATCCCGAGAGGGAAGAGCAGCACGCCGAGTCCGACGGGGGCGCCGGAGACGATCACGAAGACGGCGAGCACCGGCAGAGACGCCACGAACTCGACGCCCTTCGACGCCACGATCCGGTTCACCCAGATCGTGCGCGGGATCGAGGTGGAGCGGACGAGCTTCGCGTCCTTGAGGAAGGCGCGGGTGCTGTCGGACACCGCCCCGTTGAACCACATCCACGGCAGCAGGGCGACGAGCAGGAAGACGATGTACGGCTGTTCCCCGATGCCCCCGCCCCGGTTGAAGACCACCGAGAACACGAACCAGTAGATGGCCGCCATGACGAGCGGGTCGAGGATCGACCAGACGTACCCGAGCGCGCTCGTCGAATAGCGCACGCGCAGATCGCGCGACGTGAGCAGGAGGAGAGCGTGCCGGTACCGGGAGGCGGGCGACCTTCTCGTCGGGCTCACCGGATCGGGTTCACTCACGCCCCAAATCTATCCGCAAAAAAGGACCGGCACGCGCCAGGCGCGCGCCGGTCCTTTTCGACGGAGATCAGACGAACAGGTTCGCCCGGTCGAGGTCTTCGGCGAAGTCGATCTCCACGGCGTAGAGGTCGGAGATGTCGACGGGCTCCACGAGGATGCCGTTGTGCTCGATCGCGAGTTCGAGGCCGCGCTCGAAGTAGTCCTGGGCGTCTACCCGCAGAAGGTGCCGGATCAGCTGGGCCTTGTCGGCCGAGGAGATGTAGTTGATGCCGACGGCTTCGCCGAGTCCGTTCTTCACGGTCTTCGAGAGTTCGCGGATGTAGCCCTCGGCGCTCGTCGTGTACTTGACCTCTTCGTCGGAGACCTTCGCCGTGTTCACGGTGACGAAAGACTGGTCCTTCGCGATCATCTCGGCGGCGCGGTCGAGCACGCGGGGGTCGAACACGACATCGCCGTTCATCCAGAGGACACCACCCGGCTGGGATGCCTGAAGCGCACGCAGAAGGCTCTTCGAGGTGTTGGTCTGGTCGTACTGCTCGTTGTAGACGAACGACGCGTCGGGGAACGCCTCGACGATGTGCTCGAGCTTGTAGCCGACCACGATCGTCACCTTCGCGCGCTTGCCGAACGCGTGGTGGATGTTGTCGAACTGCTGCTGCATGATGGTGCGGCCATCGCTCAGCTCGGTGAGGGGTTTGGGGAAAGACCGTCCGAGTCGGCTTCCCATGCCGGCGGCGAGAATCACTACCTGTGTCGTCACGAAATGCTCCTTCGTTGGAAATCGGAGAGCATCGCGCCGATGACCGGACGGCCGTTCATACGCAATTCACCCGAAAGTCGATGAGATGACACCCCGTTATGTCCTCGTACACGATATCGGGAGCATCCGGCGGCGGTCAGCAGGCGTGACAGGGTCGTTGTGCTTTCGTGATACGCCGCCCGGGTCTCTCTCAGCTTCCCACCGCTCACACGACTCGATACGCCGACACGGCCCTTGGTAGGTTTGACCGGTGACTTCCGTACCCACTCAGAACGACGACGAGCGCGAGCCGTCGACCCTCTCCGAGCAGAACCCGGCGATCCCGTCGGGCGGGGACGAAGTCCATCATCCGGAGTCCGCGACCGAGGCCTCGGATCAGGCCGTCGGCGACAATGCGAGGGATGGGGCGATCGAGACTCCGTCCGATGCGCCCACCACGGCGACCGGGGCGAAGTCCTCGTCGCGCCGCCCGACGTCGTCCGGGCGTTCGACGTCCGCAGGCGGGGGATCGTCACGCTCCACATCGTCCTCCTCTCGGTCGTCGACGTCCACCCCCTCGACGAACCGCCGGAAGTCGGCGGCGGCGGCATCGGACTCCCGCGAGGCGGTCACGGAGAAGCCCGCCGGAGCGAAGACCCCGCGTTCCTCGTCGTCGACGAGGAAGCCGGCGGCCGCCGGTCAGAAGCGCACTCCGGACCCGGTCCGGTCGGCTGCCGCGAAGGCCGCCGCCGCGCGCCGGAAGGCGGCGAAGGAGGCGGCCGCCGCTGCCGCGCGCGAGGCGGAGGAGGCCGCCGCTCGCGAGGCGGAGGAGGCTGCAGCGATCGGACCCGACACGTCGTCGGGCGCCGCGGCGACGGCCGACGTGGCGGGCGATGCCACCCCGGTTGCCGCGGAGCACGCCCCGACGGCCGTGAGCCGCCCCGCCTCGACGGCGGACGAGCAGTCCACGACTCAGGCGTCTCCGGCCGCAGCCGACGACCCGACGCTCCC
>CAKTZW010000353.1 GCA_934636065.1 uncultured Labedella sp. | reverse complement strand
CGCGGCTGGCGCGGCATCAACATCGAGCCCGCCCGCGCCTATTTCGACCGCTGCGCGGCGGAGCGGCCGCGCGACCTGAACCTGAACTTGGCGGTGTCCGACCAGCCCGGGCGCCTGCGCTTCCTGCACGTGCCCGGTACCGGCCTGTCCACCCTGGTGGACGACGTCAGCGCCCGGCACGCGCGCGACGGCTGGGAGAGCGTCGTGGACGCGAGCCTCCCCGGCTGGAGCCACACCGGGCTGCGCATCGCGGGACTCGCTCCCGGGGCGCCGCTGGCGCTCCCCGAGGCGGGGGAGGAGCGCCTCGTGATCCCGCTCGCCGGCGCCGTCGAGGTCGCGATCGTCGACGGCGACGACCGCCGGTCCGTTCGGCTCGACGGCCGCGCCTCGGTGTTCGACGGTCCGAGCGACGTCCTGTACGTCGCGTCGTCGGCGTCGATCGAACTCTTCGGCGACGGTCGCGTCGCCGTCGCCTCCTCGCCCACCACCGAGCGGCGACCGACGCGACGCATCGCCGCGACCGAGACCCCCGTCGAACTGCGGGGCGGCGGAGCGGCGAGCCGGCAGGTGCACAACTTCGGCACGCCCGACGCGCTCGACGCCGCCCGCTTCATCGTCTGCGAGGTCATCACGCCGGCCGGCAACTGGTCGTCGTACCCGCCGCACAAGCACGACGAGCGCGTGGAGGGGACCGAGTCGCGCCTCGAGGAGATCTACTACTTCGAGTCCGCTCCGGTGCGGGCGGCGCCGGCCGACGTCGACCCGGACGCCGCGTTCGGCGTCTTCAGCACCTACTCGTCGCCGGCCGGCGACATCGACATCGATGCGATGGTCCGCACGGGCGACATCGCCCTCGTGCCCTTCGGCTACCACGGGCCCGCCGTCGCGGCGCCCGGCTACGACCTCTACTACCTCAACGTCATGGCGGGCCCGGATCCCGAGCGCGCCTGGCGCATCACCGACGACCCGCATCACGCGTGGGTGCGAGACGACTGGGAGGCGCAGGGGATCGATCCGCGACTTCCTTACCGGACGGAAGGGACGCACTGATGGCGACGAGACGGATGACGGTGAGCCAGGCGCTCGTGGAGTTCCTCGCGCACCAGTGGACTGTCGACGGGGAGCACCGCGAGCGGACGATCCCCGGCGTCCTCGGCATCTTCGGGCACGGCAACGTCGCCGGGATCGGGCAGGCGCTCGCTCAGCTCGACGCCGCGGGAGACCACTCGATGCCCTACCTCCAGGCGCGCAACGAGCAGGCGATGGTGCACCAGTCGGTGGGATACGCGCGGATGCGCCGGCGTCGGGCGACCTTCGCCTCCGCCGCGTCGGTCGGCCCCGGCGCGACCAACATGCTCACGGGCGCCGCCCTCGCGACGACCAACCGGCTGCCGGCCCTCCTGCTCCCGAGCGACACGTTCGCGACGCGCGTCGCCGATCCGGTCCTGCAGCAGCTCGAGCAGCCGTGGGACATCGGCCTCACGGTCAACGACGCGTTCCGGCCCCTGTCGCGCTTCTTCGACCGCGTCCAGCGGCCCGAGCAGCTCTACTCGATCGCGCTCTCCGCGATGCGCGTCCTCCTCGATCCGGCCGAGACCGGGGCGGTCACGATCGCGCTGCCCGAGGACGTGCAGGCCGAGGCCCTCGACGTGCCCGAGGAGTTCCTCGCGGATCGCGACTGGCACGTCCGCCGACCGCTTCCGGAGCGGGGAGCCCTCGAGCGCGCCGTCGCCGCGATCAGCGGTGCCGAGCGGCCCCTGATCGTCGCGGGCGGCGGTGTGCTCTACTCGGGCGCCGAGGCGCAGCTGCGCGCGTTCGTCGAGGCGACGGGCATCCCCGTCGGCACGACGCAGGCGGGCGGCGGATCCCTCGACTGGGACCACCCGCAGTACCTCGGAGGGGTGGGAGCGACGGGGACGACGGCCGCCAACAGGCTCGCCGCGGAGGCGGACGTGGTGATCGGCATCGGGACGCGCTACAGCGACTTCACGACGGCCTCGCGCACCGCCTTCCAGGACCCGGGGGTGCGCTTCGTCAACATCAACGTCGCGGCCTTCGACGCTTACAAGCACGGCACGTCGTCGCCCGTCATCGCCGACGCTCGGGAGGCCATCGTCGCTCTCACGTCGGAGCTCGAGCGGTATCGCGTGAGCGACGGGTACGCCGAGCGCGTGCGTCGGGAGAAGGCCGAGTGGGACGCCGTCGTCGACGGGGCGCTCGCTCCGTCCCGCCGGGACCTGCCGGGTCAGCCCGAGATCATCGGCGCAGTGCAGGCGGCGACCGATCCCGCCGACGTCGTCGTGCAGGCCGCCGGGTCGCTCCCGGGCGACCTCCACAAGCTCTGGCGGGTGCGCGATCCGCTCGGCTACCACGTCGAGTACGCCTTCTCGACCATGGGGTACGAGATCCCGGGCGGACTCGGTGCGAAGCGGGCGATCGACGCGGCGGGGGAGGACCGGGACGTCATCGTGATGGTGGGGGACGGCTCCTACCTCATGATGCACTCCGAGCTCGTGACGGCCGTCGCCGAGGGCATCAAGATCATCGTCGTGCTCATCCAGAACCACGGCTTCGCCTCGATCGGGCACCTCTCCGAGACCGTCGGCTCCGCCCGCTTCGGGACGAAGTACCGCGCCTTCGACCCGGAGACCCGCAACTTCCAGGGCGATCAGGTGCTGCCGATCGACCTCGCCATGAACGCGCGCAGCTACGGACTCGAGGTCGTCGAGATCCGTCCGGGCCCCGACGCGACGGATCGGCTCCGCGCCGCCGTCGCCGAGGCGAAGCGCTCGGACCGCTCGACGGTCATCCACGTCGAGAGCGACCCGCTCGCCTACGGCCCCGACGGCGAGGGCTGGTGGGACGTCCCCGTCGCCGCCGAGTCGTCGCTCGACTCCACTCGCCGGGCGCGCACGGAGTACGAGGAGCAGCGCGCGGTGCAGCGCCCGCTCCTCGGCGAGGCGGGCGACCGGTGAGGGCCGACGTCGCGGGGGCGCCCGTGAGCTTCGGCGTGTTCGAGCTGACGGCCGAGGGCTCCGAGACCATCGCGCCCGACGCGATGCTCGAGATCCTGGCGGAGGCGGGGTACCGCGGCGTCGACCTCGGTCCGCTCGGCTACCTCGGGGACGGTGCGGGCGTGCGCCGGCGGCTCGAACGGCATGGACTCGAGCTCGCGGGAGGCTGGGTCCAGCTGCCGCTGAGCGACGACGAGGCCTTCGAGGCCTCGCTCCCGGCGCTCGACGCCGCTCTGCGGGTGTTCGCCGCGGCGGCGGAAGGGTCACCGGCGCGGCTGCCGCTCCCCACCCTCGCGGACGACGGCTCCGCGGCGCGCCGGTCGGCGCCCGGTCGCGGAGCGGAAGCGGACCCGCTGGACGAGGACGGGTGGCGA
>CAKTZW010000352.1 GCA_934636065.1 uncultured Labedella sp. | reverse complement strand
CGGGACTGAAGATCCCGTTGCCTGTCACGAGCTGTCGCGGCGACCCGGAGAGGGTCACGGCGAGCGGACGCAAGCCCATCTCACTGTCCGGCGATGAAGTGAAATAGTGGTCGCCTGCCATAGTCCGTACGGTACAGGAGAGCCAGAGAGTAGGGTTAACCGAATGAATGAGACCCCCGCAGACGGCCCAGAGGTCGACGACGCCGTCGAGCGCGTGCTGGCCGGAGCGGGTCGCCCGTCGGCCGGGTATTCCGTCTTCGGCACCGGTCGCGCGCAGGCGCTCCAGGTCGATTCGACGGCGAGCGTCGGCGACGCGGACGGCGAGCAGTTCGACCGCGAGGAGCGGCAGGCGCTTCGCCGTGTGAGCGGGCTCTCCACGGAGCTCGAGGACGTCACCGAGGTCGAGTACCGGCAGCTGCGTCTCGAGAACGTCGTTCTGATCGGCGTGTACTCGCAGGGGTCACTCCAAGATGCCGAGAACTCGCTCCGGGAGCTCGCCGCACTCGCCGAGACGGCCGGTGCCGTAGTGCTCGACGGGGTGCTGCAGCGACGTCCGCATCCGGATCCCAGCACCTACTTCGGTCGAGGCAAGGCTGAGGAGCTCCGTGCCATCGTCGCCTCGCTCGGAGCGGACACCGTCATCGCCGACACGGAGCTCGCGCCCAGCCAGCGGCGTGCGCTCGAGGACGTCGTCAAGGTGAAGGTCATCGACCGCACGGCCGTCATCCTCGACATCTTCAGCCAGCACGCCAAGAGCCGCGAGGGCAAGGCGCAAGTCGAGCTCGCGCAGCTCGAGTACCTCCTTCCCCGTCTCCGCGGATGGGGCGAGTCGATGTCCCGCCAGGCCGGTGGACAGGTCGGTGGCGCCGGCGCCGGTATGGGCTCCCGCGGACCGGGTGAGACGAAGATCGAGCTCGACCGGCGACGCATCAACACCCGCATGGCGAAGCTGCGCGCCCAGCTCCGGGGATTCGCGCCGGCGCGCGAGGCGAAACGAGCGAACCGCAAGCGCAACGAGGTTCCGAGCGTCGCGATCGCCGGCTACACGAACGCCGGCAAGTCGAGCTTGCTGAACCGCATCACCCGGGCGGGCGTACTGGTGGAGAACGCGCTGTTCGCCACCCTCGACGCGACGGTGCGTCGGACCCGCACCGAGGACGGTCGCACCTACACCCTCGCCGACACCGTCGGGTTCGTGCGCAACCTGCCGCATCAGCTCGTCGAGGCGTTCCGGTCGACGCTCGAGGAGGTCGCCGACGCCGACGTCATCGTGCATGTCGTCGACGCCTCGCACCCGGACCCAGCGTCGCAGATCGCGACGGTCCGCGATGTGATCGGCGATGTCGGCGGACGAGACATCAGCGAGATCGTCGTCTTCAACAAGAGCGACCTCGTCTCCGACGACGACCGTCTCGTCCTCCGCGGGCTCGAGCCCGGTGCGATCTTCGCGTCGGCGCGCACGGGCGAGGGGATCCAGGAGATCCTCGAGCGCATCGCCGAGGTGCTCCCGCGGCCGAGCGTCCTCATCGAGGCGCTCGTGCCGTACGACCGTGGCGAGCTCATCTCCATGCTGCACCGCCGGGCGCAGGTGACGTCGATCGATTACACGGAGGAGGGCACGCGGGTCGAGGCCCTCGTGAGCGAGGAGATCGCGGCGCAGCTCGGCGACTTCGTCGTGGCGCGCCGACCGAATACCACCGAGGCGGTCGCCGAGGCCTGAGCGGGACGGCGCGCCGGCCCGCCCGCGATCAGACGGAGCGGAGGACCGCGACGACCTTGCCGAGCACTTCCGAGCGATCCCCGAGGATCGGCTCGAAGTTGGAGTTGCGGGGCAGCAGCCACGTGTGCCCGTCGCGCTGACGGAACACCTTGACTGTCGCTTCGCCGTCGAGCATCGCCGCGACGATGTCGCCGTTCTCCGCGGACCGTTGCGCCCGCACGACGACCCAGTCACCGTCGCAGATCGCGGCGTCGAT
The DNA here is from genome assembly GCA_934636065.1 of uncultured Labedella sp. Taxonomy (GTDB): domain Bacteria; phylum Actinomycetota; class Actinomycetes; order Actinomycetales; family Microbacteriaceae; genus Labedella. The sequence goes on along the minus strand of CAKTZW010000352.1, from coordinate 1,449 downwards.
CATGGAATCGCCCGAGACGTTGAGCATGAAGAGTTCACCCTTGCCCACGAGCTGCCGGGGGAGAGGGAAGACCTCCTCGACGTGCTGCTCCGCGGTGATCGGAACTCCCGCGGCGATACGGCCGACCAGGGGCACCATGGCGGCGTCGCCCACGGGAGTGCTGTTCTCGTAGTCGAGGGACTCGGAGGACGCGGACGGCAGCTCGATCAGGATCTCGAGCGCTCGCGGGCGGTTGGGATCGCGGCGGAGATAGCCCGAGAGCTCCAGCTGATTGAGCTGATGCGTGACGCTCGACAGAGAGGCGAGCCCCACGGCGTCGCCGATCTCCCGCATGCTCGGCGGGTAGCCGCGCTGGCTCACGGACCGCTGGATGACGTCGAGGATGGCGAGTTGCTTCTCGCTCAGATTCTTGCGTCGGCGGGTGCTACGTCGTTCGGTCGATGCTCCGTCGGCGAGGTCGACGTCCGTCCCTCCGGTGCCCCTCGTCCTGCCCGCGCCGTCGCTCATCGTGCCCGCCGTTTCCGCCCCGACGACCGAATGTCGGTGGCTCGTGATCTGCTGTCTCTCGACAATCGAAACTGTATCCGCGGACACGACGGCAGACAAACATCCGTTCGAGTGTGTCGCGAATTCGGTGACGTGGATCGGCCGATCGCGCGCTTGCGTGTTCGAACAATCGAAGATATATTCGGAACAGAGATTCGCTTCGAGGCCTCCCGGCCGAGGACTCGGAGCGAACTCGCTTCCTTCCGAAGCATCCGCTTCACATGACGAGGAGAGCAAGATGACTGCAGTGGTCCACATGCCGCGGATCGGTTCGCACGGCGCGTTCGGACGGGCGGACGGCCCCGGTCGCACGCGTCTGCGCATCACGCGCCGCGGGCGTCTCGTGCTCAGTGCTCTCATCGTGTCGCCCGTGCTCGCTCTCGGTGCCGTCGCGGGCGTGAACGCAACGTCCGCGATCGCCACCTCCGCTGGGGCGGGATCGAGTGCGTCGACGGTCGAGTTCGACTACATCACCATCAACGCCGGCGAATCGCTCTGGCAGGTCGCCGAGCGGATCGCGCCGACGTCCGACCCGCGCGATGTGATCGCGGAGATCGTGTCCCTCAACCGGCTGGCCTCGTCGTCGGTCGAGCCCGGGCAGCGCGTGGCGATCCCGAGCGCCTACGCGGCGGAATAGGCCACGGCCCGCGCCCGATCCGTCCCGATCGGAGCAACGCGCGGCCGGCGAACGCTCGGTAGGCTCGTCGGGTGAGTTCCCTCGATGACCTGCCCATCCGCGCCGATCTGCGCGGACGATCGCCCTATGGCGCACCACAGAAGTCGGTGCCCGTCGCGCTCAACGTCAACGAGAACACGCATCAGATTCCGGAAGCGGTTGCTCGTGACATCGTGCAGTCCCTCGCGGTGGCCGTTCTGGGGGTCAATCGCTACCCGGACCGCGAG
>CAKTZW010000351.1 GCA_934636065.1 uncultured Labedella sp. | reverse complement strand
GCGCCCACCCCGGCTCGCCCGCGCGCATCCTCGCGCCCGAGAAGGCCGGGGGAGCGCACGATCTCGCGGAGTGGGTCGCTGCGGCCCCGGCGGACGCCGGGCTCGAGGGACCGCGGCTGCCGTTCCTCCTGAAGCTCCTCGCCGCCGCAGCGCCGCTGTCGCTGCAGGCCCACCCGTCCCTCGAGCAGGCGCGCGCCGGCTTCGAGCGCGAGAACGCCGCCGGAGTGCCGATCGACGCTTCCCACCGCAACTACAAGGACGCCTTCCACAAACCCGAGCTCGTCGTCGCGCTGAGCGAGACCTACTCGGCCCTGTGCGGCTTCCGCGCGGTCGCGGAGACGCGTGCGCTCCTCGCAACGGTCAACGACGGCGACCCGGCGCTCGAGGCCCTGGCCTCCTCCCTCGGCGAGGGATCCGAGCCCGACGACGAGGTCCTGCGCCGCACGGTCCGCGACCTCCTGACGGACCGGCTCGGGGACGTCGTCCCGGCGCTCGTGTCCGCGGCGGGCGCCGCGCTCGCGGGCGATTCGCTCGACGCGGCGGAGGCGACGGTGCTCCGCTCGATCGCGGATCTCGCCGACGCCTACCCGGGCGACCCCGGGGTCGCGGTCGCCGTCCTGCTCAATCGGGTCACGCTCGCGCGTGGCGAGGCGCTGTACCTGCCGGCCGGCAACATCCACGCTTATCTCGAGGGACTCGGCGTCGAGCTCATGGCCTCGAGCGACAACGTGCTGCGCGGCGGGCTGACCCCGAAGCACGTCGACGTCGACGAGCTGCTCGACGTCCTCGACTTCCGGCCGCTTCCCGTGCCCGTGCTCCACCCCGTCGCGCGGGGCGCCGGCGTCGAGGCGTTCACTCCCGACGTGCCGGACTTCGAGCTCCTCCGCGTCGACCCCGTCGCCGCGGCCGACACGCCCATCGAGCTGCCCGGCCCCGCCATCGCGATCGTCACGGCGGGCACGGCCGTCCTGAGCGACGGGACGGACATCGCGCTGCCCGTCGGCGCCGCCGCCTACATCGTGCCGGCGGCGCAGCCCTTGCGCGTCTCGGGCGACGGCGAGCTCTTCATCGCGACCACGCACCTCGACCGCTGACACCCGCGGGCGTCAGCCCGTCATGAGGGCCTCGTCGTCGACGCACGAGAAGGCGCGACGGTAGGCGTTCGGGGTCGTCTTGAGCGTCCGCACGAAGTGGTGGCGCATGACGGAGGCGCTGCCGAACCCGCTCTCGTCCGCGATCTGTTCGAGGCCGAGGTCGGTGCGCTCGAGCAGCTGCTGCGCCCGGATGAGGCGCTGCCGGTTGAGCCAGGCGGCCGGCGTCGCCCCGAGCTCGGCCCGGAAGCGCCGAGCGAACGTGCGCTCCGACATGTGGGCATGGCGGGCGAGCACGGAGACCGGCTGGTCCTCCGAGAGGTTCTCGACCATCCACGTCGTCACCGCGGCGAGGGACGACACCCTCTCGTGCTCCGGGGGAGTCTGGATGTACTGAGCCTGCCCGCCGTCGCGCTGCGGGGGGACGACCATGCGGCGCGCGATCACGTTCGCCGCGGCCGCACCGAGTTCCGTGCGCACCAGGTGGAGGCACGCGTCGATCCCCGCTGCGGTACCCGCTCCCGTGATGACGTGGCGGTCCTCCACGAACAGCACGTCCGGGTCGACGTCGGTGCCGGGGCAGACCCGCGCGAGCTCCTCGGCGTGCATCCAGTGCGTCGTGGACTTGCGCCCGTCGAGGAGCCCGGCCGCGGCGAGCGCGAACGCCCCGCTGCAGACGCTCAGGACCCAGGCGCCGCGGCGCTCCGCCGCCTGCAGCGTCTCGACGATCCGCGGGTCGATGGCGGTGCTGCCGGAGCCGAAGGCGGGGACCGCCACGAGGTCGGCGTCGGCGGCCGCCTCGAGGCCCTCGGACACCAGGAGGCCGAGACCGTTCTTCATGGCCACGAGGCCCGGTTCGGCGGTGACGACGCGGAAGTCGAAGCGCGGTCCGCCCTGGTCGCTGCGGTCGATGCCGAAGACCTCGGCGAGCACGCCGAACTCGAAGGGCGCCAGCTCGGGGATGGCGATCACGGCGACGGAGCGAAGCATGGGAACCTCCATGGCAGGAATGTGCGGATGGGTGGCAATCCTGCCACTGGTGGCAGGATCCCGCAAATCCTAGATTCTCTGCCATGACACTCTTCCTCATCCTCCTGGCCCTCATCCTTCTCATCGGCGTCGTCTGGACGATCGCCGAGGTCGCGCGCGACGGATACCGCCGCCTGCCCGATCGTCTATCCGCCGATCGGTCCATCGCTCGAGCGGGTCTGCTCTGACGTCGCGCGGCCGTCCTCGGCAGGTCACGTCATGCATACGACTCGCCGTGTCGCAACCCTCGATTGGGGGTCGAGGGTTTACGATTCCCGACTTGACCCGAGCGAACTACACGGGTGTAATTAGGGGACGGCGCTGAAACGCCGGTGATCGAGGGATCCGATCCCGATCGCATCGAGTCGCGAGCGCAACGTAGGTGGGGAGACGGTATGGGCATTCCGAACGAACATTCCGGAGTCCCGGACGACTGGTTCGTCGATCCCGTTCAGCTCGGCGTCCCCGGGGTTCGCAAGAACGTCGACGTCGAAGACGACAACCCGCTCGCGTGGCAGTCCGACTCGCTGTGCGCCCAGACCGACCCCGAGGCCTTCTTCCCCGAGAAGGGCGGCTCGACCCGCGACGCGAAGCGCATCTGCTCGTCGTGCGAGGTGCGCAGCCAGTGCCTCGAGTACGCGCTGCAGAACGACGAGCGCTTCGGCATCTGGGGCGGACTCTCCGAGCGGGAGCGCCGCAAGCTCAAGAAGCGCGCCGTCTGAACCGGTCGAGCTTCCTCGCAACCCGGCGCGCCGGTCCCGGGATTCGACCACGCCCGACGATGACGTCGTCGCCCGACTCCCTCCCGCTTAGGCTGAACGCGCTATGGAGACCCGCGTAACCGTTCTCGTCGTCGCGCACTCGAACGCCGACCGCCTTCGCCGCACTCTCGCCGCCGTGGCCGACCAGTCGCGGACGCCGGACCGCGTGATCGGGATCGCCGTCGACGCGAAGGACGACGTGACGCGTGCGTTCGAGGACTCGGGCGTCGAGCGCATCGTGACCGTCTCGGAGAACGTCTCGTTCGGACGGGCCCTCGCGGCCGGTGTCCGCGAGCTCGGCGAACCGGTCGACGAGGAGTTCCTGTGGCTGCTCGCGCAGGACACCGTGCCGGAGCCCGCGGCCCTCGCCCGGCTCCTCGCGGGCGTCGAGGTCGCCCCCTCGGTGGCGGTCGCGGGACCCAAGGTCGTCGACGCCGACGATGCGACCCGGATCCGCTCGCTCGGCGAGACGGTGACGACCTTCTGGCCGCGGTAGCGCGCCTCGGCCATCCAGTGCGCATCCGGGGTGCGGGTGACCGGGACGTTGGAG
>CAKTZW010000350.1 GCA_934636065.1 uncultured Labedella sp. | reverse complement strand
CCTCTACACAGCCCCGCTGCTGCGCGTCCTGCGCAACGACACGACGAGCGGGGCGGTTCACGCCCTGTCCCACGTCACGGGCGGCGGCATCGCGGCGAACCTCGCTCGCGTCCTCCCGCGCGGCTCCTGGGTCGAGGTCGACCGGTCGACCTGGTCGCCCGCGCCGGTCTTCCGCGCCCTGAGCGGTATCGCCGGATCGACTCTCGAGAGCTCCGAGGGCACGTGGAATCTCGGCGTCGGCTTCTTCGCCGTCGTCGAGGCGGAACGGGCCGGCCTCGTCGCCGGGCTCCTCACCGAACTCGGCGTCCCGACCTGGGCCGTCGGCTCGATCTCCACGTCGTCGCGCGACTTCGACGGTTTCGAGCAGGGCGCGAAGGGTGTCGATGGCGGCGCGGTGAGGCTCGTCGGCGCCTTCGCCGACTAGGCACGCGACGGCCCGCGTGCCCGCCCCCCGGCGGGACGCCCGGATCGTGGCGTGTGCGAGACTAGGGACGTCCGCTCGGACACTTCCCAGAACCCCCAGGAGCCAGCGCCCAGCATGTGCGGCATCGTCGGTATCGTCTCGCCTGAGCCGGTCAATCAGCAGGTCTATGACAGCCTCCTCCTTCTCCAGCACCGCGGGCAGGACTCGACCGGGATCGCGACGGCCGACGGGTCGACCTTCCACATCAAGAAGGCGAAGGGTCAGGTGCGCGAGGCGTTCCGCACGCGGGACATGCGCTCGTTGCTCGGCACCATGGGCCTCGGCCACGTCCGCTACGCGACCAAGGGCGACGCGACGAACGAGAGCGAGGCGCAGCCCTTCTACGTGAACGCTCCGTACGGGATCGTGCTCGTCCACAACGGCAACCTCACGAACACGCGCGAGCTCGCCGACGACCTCTTCCACGTCGACCGTCGCCACGTGAACTCGACGAGCGACACCGAGATGCTGCTCAACGTGCTCGCGACCGAGCTGCAGGGCCAGATCTCGGGACTCGACCTCGACCCGGACCAGGTCTTCGCCGCCGTCTCGCAGGTGCACGAGCGGGTCGAGGGATCGTACGCGGCGATCGCGATGATCGCCGGACACGGGCTCCTCGCGTTCCGCGATCCGTTCGGCATCCGTCCGCTCGTCCTCGGCCGGCGCACCGCCGGCCTCGTCGGCGACGAGTGGACCGTCGCCTCGGAGTCCCTCGTCCTCGAGGCGGGCGGCTACGAGGTCGTCCGTGATGTCGCGCCCGGCGAGGCCGTGTTCATCACGACGAGCGGCGAGCTCTACTCGCGCCAGTGCGCGCGCGACCCGCGGCTCGTCCCGTGCTCGTTCGAGTACGTCTACCTCGCCCGCCCCGACTCCGTCATGAACGGGATCTCGGTCTACGAGGCGCGGCTCCGGCTCGGCAACCGACTCGCCGACACGATCGCCCGCTACGCGCCCGCCGGCGACATCGACGTGGTCATGCCGATCCCGGACTCGTCGCGTCCCGCTGCCATGCAGGTGGCGCAGAAGCTCGGCGTCGAGTACCGGGAGGGGTTCTACAAGAACCGCTACGTCGGTCGGACGTTCATCATGCCGGGGCAGTCGGAGCGGAAGAAGAGCGTCCGACAGAAGCTCAACGCCATGTCGAGCGAGTTCAAGGGCAAGAACATCCTCATCGTCGACGACTCGATCGTGCGCGGCACCACCTCGCGGGAGATCGTCGACATGGCGCGAGCCGCCGGAGCGAACAAGGTGACGTTCACGTCGGCGGCCCCGCCCGTCCGGCACCCGCACGTGTACGGCATCAACATGCCCACGCGGAGCGAGCTCGTCGCGGCCGGTCGGAAGATCCCGGAGATCGCGCGCGAGCTGGGCGCCGACCACCTGATCTATCAGGAGGTCGAGGACATGCAGTCCGCGATCATCGAGGGCTCAGGCGTGACCGACCTCGAGATGAGCTGCTTCACGGGTGAGTACGTCACCGGCACCGTGACGCAGGAGTACCTCGACTGGGTGGAGCGCACGCAGCTCTCCTGATCCTCCCGGTACTCCGTCGCGCTGCGTGCTCCAGGCGCCGTGGAGCCCCGTGCGCCCGCGCCGATCGGGTTGGGCGTCTCCGCGCATGTCCGTCCCCGAGCGAGTGCGTCACTCGCATGACCCGCCCAGCTCTGGACCCTATCCTGACCCCATGGCGAGCGTGACCGATCCGAAGAACCCCGGCGTGGCGGGCGCGGGCGGACCGACGCGAGCCGGCGCGCAGGCGGAGATCGCCGCAGACATCGCGGCCGGCGAGGACCCGAGGCACCCCGTCCGTCGCCTGTTGGGACGGCTCCGGGCATGGATCCATCGCCGTCCGCGCCTCCGGATCGTCTACCGCAGCGTGGTCGCCGTCCTGGGTGCGAGCATCGCGCTCCTCGGCCTCGTTCTCGTCCCGCTCCCCGGACCCGGGTGGCTCGTCGTGTTCCTCGGCCTCGCCGTGCTGGGGACGGAGTTCGCCTGGGCGCGTCGCCTGGCCGCCGCCGTCAAGAGGCTGCTGGCGCGATTCTGGGCCTGGTGGCGCTCACGCCGCCGCTCGAAGCCGTCGCCCTCGCACTGAACTCAGGTAGTACTGAAATCAGGTCGCACGGAACTCAGGTCGCACGGAGCTCAGGTCGTACCGAACGGGCGTCTCGCGTGTTATGCGCGCTTGGATTCGTCGGAGAATCCGTCCGAGGCGTACTCGGACCACTTGGACATCTCGTCCTCGTCGTGCGGATCGTGCGCGTGCCCGGTGAGTTCGCGTTCGAGCGCGTCGTAGTTCACGTCGGGGCTGTAGGACTTCAGCTCCCGCGCGATCTTCGTGTGCTTTGCCTTCTGACGGCCACGCCCCATGCGAGACCCCCTTACGATTCGGTGACCGGCTCCCGAGGCGGGAATCGACTGCGCCGCGGTGAGGCGATGTGGCCGCGCGGACGTGCCGTGCGGAGCATGCTCTGCGGGTCAGGGATTCTCGATGCGGTGAACCGGAGGTTTCATCAACCAGAGAACGACTAAGACTGCCTTGGAGTCTACCACGGCGCCCCTGACGTCGTGGCCGACCGGCGGAGCGTTGCGCCGTCTCGACCGCTCGGAGGGGGCACGGGCCTGTGCGTACAATGAGGGCGACCGCCGTCGTGTGAACGTACACATCGACCTTGATTCTTGGAGCGCAATGCCGCCGGAAGCTGGAAAGGGGCGCGCTCCGAACATCCGGGACGTCGCTGCACTCGCCGGAGTGTCGTACCAGACGGTGTCGCGAGTGCTCAACGGCAGCGAGAAGATCCGCCCGGAGACGAAACAGCGCGTCCTGGAGGCGATCGAGGAGAGCGGCTTCCGGCCGAATCAGGCGGCGCGCGCGCTCGTGACGAGTCGGTCGCGCACGATCGGGGTGCTGTCGACTCATCAGCAGGCGCACTGGGGCCCGCAGACGATGGTGCACGCGATGGAGGTCGCCGCGACGGCGGCGGGCTACCGCCTGGCCGTCG
>CAKTZW010000349.1 GCA_934636065.1 uncultured Labedella sp. | reverse complement strand
CGCACGCGGCGGGCGCGCCGGCCTTCGGCGCTCGACCCGCCGGGTGGACCGGTCGGCTCTACATCGGTCGTCGCGAGATGCCTGCCGCGGCCGAGTCGTCGTGGGGGTCGTTCTACGCGCGTGATCGTGTGCTCCCGTTCCTCGCCGTCGCGGAGCGCGTCGGCACCGTGCGGCCGAGCGAGGCGGCCCTCGTCCGGCGGGTGTGTGCGGCGATCGCGCGCGGCGCCGTCGACGACGACGAGCCCCCGGCTCGACTGCACGGCGACCTCTGGGCGGGCAACGTCCTGTGGGGACGATCCGGCGTCGTGCTCATCGACCCCGCGGCCCACGGCGGTCATCGCGAGACCGATCTCGCCATGCTCGCGTTGTTCGGATGCCCGTTCCTCGACGACATCCTGGAGGCGTACGACGCCGCGGCCCCGCTCCGATCGGGGTGGCGGGAGCGGATCCCGCTCCATCAACTCCACCCGCTCGCGGTGCACGCCGCCGGTCACGGTCGCGCGTACGGCGAGGCGCTCGTGGGCGCGGCGGAGAGCGTGCACGCGCTCCTCGGCTGACGTCACGCCCGGGGTGCGCCCGACCCGGGTGCCGTCTCGGACGGCGAGCGACCGTCGCCCCGCCGAACGCCGTCGCCGAGTGCGGCGGGACGACGGGCGCCCGTCGGATCGGTGCGTGACTCGCCGCGTCGTCGGTCGGGATCGTCCGAGAAGAGCCAGCGCGGCTTCGGCTCCACGAGGGGGCGGAACACACGACGCACCGGACGGGAGGACAGGACCATGGTGAGGAGGACCGAGCCGATCAGCATCCCGACGAGCCAGAGCCGGGTCGTGTGCTCGTCGCGGAGGATCCCCGTCTCCCGCAGCGGATAGAGCACGAAGCTGTGCAGCAGGTACGCGTACATCGTGTACTGCCCGAAGGTCGTGAAGAACGTCTGACGGCGCGGCACGAGGGAGAAGAACGCGGCGACGAGGGCGAGGGCGATCACGATGAGTCCGAGCCGCACGCCTCCGGCCCACCACTGGTCCTCGCCGAGACCGTTGTACGAGTCGTCGTAGAAGAACCAGAACCGCAGATCGATCGCCCGCCAGAGGTCGATGCCCAGCCAGAACACCCACACCGACGCGGCGAGCAGGGCTGCGGCGGCCATGCGGACGGCGACGACGGTCCGCCGGCTCGCCGCGTGCCACACGTCCGCGAGCGGGGTCGAGCGCAGGCGCCAGCCGATGACGAAGTAGGGGAGGATCCCGAGGGTCCGCGAGAGAGAGAAGGTGCTGTCGACGTTGTCGAGGTAGCCGACGCCCACCGACACGACGATCGCCCAGAAGACCGGCCAGCGGATGAGAGCGAGGTAGGGCAGGACGAGGCGGAAGATGCCGAGGGCGAGGAGGAACCAGAGCGTCCAGGACGGCTGGGTCGGGTTGAGCTCGCGCTTGCCCTCCACGAGGAACTGCACGAGCGTCCACACCGACTCGAAGATGATGTACGGGAGGATGATGTCCGTGATGACGCGAGACATCTGACGTCGCCCGGGGGGCTCGGACTTGGAGAAGTAGCCGCTCACGACGGCGAACGCCGGCATGTGGAACGCGTAGATCGCGAGGTAGACGGTGAGGCCCCAGTCGGAGTCGTAGGTCAGGCGCTGGATACCGTGTCCCGCGACGACGAGCACGATGCACGCGAACCGGACGTTGTCCCAGTAGGGCACGCGTCGACGTGCGGGCTTCTGCTGGGTCTCGGTGTTCGCGGTGTCGACCATCTGACCTTCCTCGTCGTCGCTCCACACTATTGGCCGCCGGGAATAAGAGCTCACCCCTTGCCGTTCCTCCATTCGTATTCAAGTGAATAGAACTGGAAGGACTGGTGCTCGCATGATGCAGTTCGGCATCTTCACCGTCGGCGACGTCACGACGGACCCGACGACGGGGCGTGCCCCGACGGAGAACGAGCGGATCAAGGCCATGGTCGCGATCGCCCGCAAGGTCGAGGAGGTCGGCCTCGACGTCTTCGCGACGGGTGAGCACCACAACCCTCCGTTCGTCCCGTCGAGCCCGACGACGATGCTCGGCTACATCGCCGCCCAGACGGAGCGGATCGTGCTGTCGACGAGCACCACGCTGATCACGACGAACGACCCGGTGAAGATCGCCGAGGACTTCGCGATGCTGCAGCACCTCGCCGACGGCCGCGTCGACGTCATGATGGGCCGCGGCAACACCGGCCCGGTCTACCCCTGGTTCGGCAAGGACATCCGGCAGGGCGTCGAGCTCGCCCTCGAGAACTACAACCTCCTCCACCGGCTGTGGCGCGAGGACTACGTCGACTGGCAGGGCCGCTTCCGCACGCCGCTCCAGGGATTCCAGTCGACGCCCCGTCCCCTCGACGACATGCCCCCCTTCGTCTGGCACGGCAGCATCCGCACCCCGGAGATCGCCGAACAGGCCGCCTTCTACGGCGACGGGTTCTTCGCGAACAACATCTTCTGGCCGAAGGAGCACTTCATGCGGCTCATCGGCCTCTACCGCCAGCGCTTCGAGCACTACGGCCACGGGCGCGCCGAGCAGGCGATCGTGGGCCTCGGCGGCCAGGCCTTCATGCGGAAGAACTCGCAGGACGCCGTCGCGGAGTTCCGGCCGTACTTCGACAACGCACCGGTCTACGGTCACGGCCCGAGCCTTGAGGACTTCACCGAGCAGACGCCCCTCACCGTCGGAAGCCCGCAGCAGGTCATCGACCGCTACGCCGCGATGCGCGACCACTTCGGCGACTACCAGCGCCAGCTGTTCCTCATGGATCACGCCGGTCTTCCGCTGAAGACGGTGCTCGAGCAGATCGACATCCTCGGCGAGGAGGTCGTCCCGGTCCTTCGGCGCGAGCTCGCGGCCGACCGGCCCGAGTCCGTTCCGGACGCTCCGACCCACGCCGCCCGCGTCGCCGCCGCCCGTTCGGCCGAGGGCGTCGAGGTCGCCGGCGCCGTCGTCGCCTCGTCGGAGAAGGAGAACGCGCGTGTCTGAGCGCCGGATCGTCGTCGTCACCGCCGGACTCAGCACCCCGTCGTCGTCCCGGCTGCTGGCCGACAGGCTCGCGGAGTCCGTGACCGCCGAACTCGCGAGGAACGACGTCACGGCCGCGGTCACGACCGTCGAACTCCGGGAGTACGCTCGCGATCTCGTCGACAACCTGGTGACGGGCTTCCCGTCAGTCCGGCTCGAGGCCATGCTCTCCGACGTCGCCTCCGCCGACGGACTCATCGTCGTGACGCCCATCTTCAGCACGAGCTACAGCGGACTGTTCAAGACCTTCATCGACGTCCTCGATCCGACGGCCATCGCGGGCACCCCCGTACTGATCGGGGCGAACGCGGGAACGGCTCGACACTCTCTCGCGATCGACTACGCGATCCGGCCGCTGTTCGCCTACCTCCACGCCGACGCCGTTCCGACGGGCGTGTTCGCCGCATCCTCCGAC
>CAKTZW010000348.1 GCA_934636065.1 uncultured Labedella sp. | reverse complement strand
GCGTCACTCCCGCCGTCAGGGCGAGGGCGAGCTTCACGTTGGCCCGCTCCCGCGGCCCGTAGGCGGGGGTGCCGACGAGAGTGGCGATGTCCATGACGTCGCCGCCCACCCGGGCACATCGACCACGCGCACCGCGAAGCGGTTGCAGAAGCCGCGCCAGACTATCGACCGCACGTTACAAGCGCTCCACTTGCTCGAGCTCCTGACCGTCGAGGACGACATGCACGTCACGTCGACCGGCATCGAGCGCACGTCGTGGGTCTACTCGCTTGCCGACGACGTCGACCTCGATGCCATCGCCACGTCACCCCGCCCGCCCTTCATCACCACCCACAGCTAGGAGAACCCCATGCCCGTGTCCAACCGCTTCGAGCCCGGCGTCGTCGTCAACCTCCCCGACCCCGAGCAGATCCCCGTACCCAAGACCCGCGCCGCTCTCGAGGCGCTCGTCGCCGCACGCACCGCACGCGTGCAGGCCACACGTGAACGCGACCGCGCGTCGGAGGTGGCCCGAGACGTCGACAACGGCGCTCGGCTCGAGAGTCTCGTCGAAGCTCTCGAGGCTGGCGAGGACGTCGCCGACCCGAGCGGCGAGATCGCGACCGCCCGCAAGCGCGCCCAGGACGCGCAACAGATGCTCGAGGCGCGCACGCAGATCGAGGGCCGCCGCGTCGCGGACCTCCGTGCCGCCGTCGCCGAGGAGGCGGACGTGTGGGCCATCACGTCGCGCGAGGCGGCGCGGAAGGCGGTCACGAAGCTCACCACGGCCTACAAGATGGCCGAACAGGCCAAGGCCGACCTCTTCGAGTCGCTCGGCGTGCTGGGGATGCTCGAGGGTCGCCACGACGGCGCCGTCGGCCTCTCGGTCGTCACCCGCGCCAACGGATACGGGTTCCCGCTCGAGGACGGGCTCGAGGGCCTACGCGACGCCGTCGCAGAGGCCGTGCACGAGCTCGGCGCATATGAGGCGACCGCGAAGGCTGCGGCGAAGGCCGCGAAGAAGGCCGAGGCGTCGTCGTGACCGCGGAGGACATCGATCGGGACTTCGCGCCGATCGACCTCGCCGACCCGATCCTCGACCTACTGATTCGTGGCGTTGGGCGCCGCGAGGTCGCCGCCCGCCTCGGGGTCCCGCTGCTCGAAGTGCACCGGTACGTCGCCGATGCAGTCCGCAATCGCGCGGGGGAGTCCGGGACACACCGCGAGGCCGTCGCCCTGCTGCACCTCGGCCTCGACGACGTCACCGCCCGCGCGTATGCGGCGCTCGACGACAATCCCGTCGCCAGCGACCGCGCCGCCCTGCTCGAGGTGCTGCTCGGCACTCAGCGGCTGCGTGCGGGGCTTCTCACCGCGAGCCAGCGGAAGACGACCGATGGTTGACCCGACCCGCCCCTACCGCGACGACTTCGACTCTGAGGTGTCGTTTCTCAATGCGTGCCTCGCGTGGCTGGACTACCAGTACCCGGCCCGCGTCGACCAGCGCCGGAAGGTCGCTGCCTGGCTGGATCTCGACGCGGAAGCCGATCCCATCCGCGTCAACGCCCGTCTCGGCGAGCTCATCAAGCTCGATCGCGACTTCACCGACGACGAGGCCGCAGAGTTCGAGCGTCTGCTCGCTCAGCGCCGCGCATACCGACGAACCGGAAGGAAGATCAAATGACCACCGACCCCACAACGCGCCGCCTCGAGCGCCGCGCCGACGCCCTTGAGGCCGAGCTCGACCGTCGCAGCAAGCTCACCGCGAGTGACCGTCAGGCGCTGTCGCTCGGCTACCCCGCGGCCCCGCCGAAGGACGAGGACGCGAGTGCGCGCCAGGGCGCCGAGCTCCTCGGGGGCGACGACAATGAGTGACCTCGGCACCGTCGAGGCCGCCGGCGACGGCGCAACCTACTCGTTCACCGTCAAGCCGTACGACGCGGCCAGCTTCGATGTCGAGCGGCACCGCCGGCTCGTGCCCGGTCGCCTCAGCGGCAAGGGCGACCTCGCGCGACCCGGCGACGCCAGCGGCGTGACGCTCGCGAGTATCGTCGAGCACGCCGACGGCAGCGCCACAGTTACGTTTCGCGCCGCGTAACCCTGCCGGGAACTTGTAGCGAAATCCCCACTGACCAGCACTTATCGTACCCGTTGCGGAGCACTAGGATCCTGCGCTCCCTGATTAGCGCCTGTACGCAGGAGTCTAGTGCTCCGCAACGGGGGCGTCGGGCCGACCCGCCGCCGCGTTGCGCGATCGTTAGTGACTCGCCACCATGGCGCTATTTGGTGGCCCAGATTTGGGTTACTTGTCCGCGTTCTGTTTGCGCACACCGAAGACGTACGTGAACACGCCCCCGGTTAGAGCAAGGCCGACCATCGTGGTGCCAGCGACCGCCTGACCAAGGACGGACACGTAGATGCCCAGTCCAATGACCCCCGCGAGGAGAATAAACCCAAGGACCTGGCCGACCGCGGCCCGCGTTTCGGTCCCGCGGACGTACAGTTCCTCCATCTTGCGGCGGTGGTCGCCCTGCTTGTTGAAGCTGTCGAAGATGATCGCCGGAGCTTCGGGGTACAACGCTGCGTAGCGTTCCATATGGTCCGGATGGGGGAACTGGCTCCGATACTGCTCGCTCTTCAGCGTTTGCATCGTTACAGAGGCCTGCCGCTCAGCAGTCTCGTCGATGATCGCCTTCATTTCAGCGGTCAATTCGTCCGAATCAAAAGCGCTGCCGTGCTTCGGTCCTACCTCACCCGGAGTGGTCTTCTCCAACTCCGACGCTGGCGACTGTTCGTCGTCGCCAGCGCTCAACGGTGGTCCTGCCACGTGCTGACGGCAAAGTGCAGATCGTCGCCCACAGCGACCCAGTCGTTATCGATCGCAGAACCGTCGGCATCCTCAGGCGACGTCGCGAACACGTACAAGCGCGCAGTGTTTCCCGAGGTGTTGAAGATCTCCGCAGCGCCGCGCCAGTACGAGCCAGCACTCGGCTTGCAAATGCGGTGCGTGTTGAGAACAATCGTCATTGCGCTCCTCCTTCATCGCCCTCAAGCGAATCTGCGGGCCACTTATTCCGGGCCCAGTGGGGCGGTTTAGCAGTGAACTGCTGGATTTGAATGTAGCAGACCGACCTCAATGCATCACATGGGTAAGTGACGCCATATATAGGGGCAGCATTCCCGCCGTATTGAGACAACAGTTGCCATCGTCGTGATGGCGTATTCGGCCGTGGCGGCTCCCTCGTCGTCGGCGAAGCGATGGGCGAGCGTGCGCAGTCGTGCGGACGCTGGTCGATGGGTGCGGGGCATTCCGGGTTCCTTCCCTCGGGTGATCGGTTCGACGGCCAGTCAATCCCGGCGTCGGGCGCGGGAGACGGGCCGGCGGGGACTCGGCGGAGACCGTCACCACTCGAGGCCCGTGGATGACAGGAGACTCAGGACCATCGGGGCGATGCCCAGTACGAGGAACGCCGGCAAGACGCACACACCG
>CAKTZW010000347.1 GCA_934636065.1 uncultured Labedella sp. | reverse complement strand
GCACTATCCGTTCGAGAACGAGGAGTGGTTCGACTCCCACAACCCCTCGGACTTCATCGTCGAGTACATCGGACAGACACGCGGGTGGTTCTACGTCATGCACGTGCTCGCGACGGCCCTCTTCGACCGGCCGGCGTTCTCGAACGTGATCAGCCACGGCATCGTGCTCGGCAGCGACGGCCAGAAGATGTCGAAGAGCCTGCGCAACTACCCGGACGTGTCCGAGGTCTTCGACCGCGACGGTGCCGACGCGATGCGGTGGTTCCTCATGTCCTCGCCGATCCTGCGCGGCGGCAACCTCGTCGTCACCGAGCAGGGCATCCGCGAGGGCGTCCGGCAGGTGATGATCCCGCTCTGGAACGCGTGGTACTTCTTCTCCCTCTACGCCAACTCGGCGCGACCGGGGGGATACGAGGCGTCGTGGCGCACCGATTCCGCCGACGTCCTCGACCGGTACATCCTCGCGAAGCTCCGCTCCGTCGCCGAGGAGGTCACGGAGCACCTCGACGCGCTCGATTCGCCGCTCGCAGCAGCCGCCTTGCGAGACTTCGGCGACTCCCTCACGAACTGGTACGTCCGGCGTTCGCGCGATCGCTTCTGGGAGGGCACCTCGGAGACGGGGGACGCCGGCTCCGACGCCTTCGACACCCTCTACACGGTGCTCGAGGTGCTGACCCGCCTGGCAGGCCCGCTCCTGCCGCTCACGGCCGAGCGCGTGTGGAAGGACCTCACCGGCGGACGCAGCGTGCACCTCGAGGACTGGCCGGACCTGGCGGCGCTCCCCGAGGACGACGCGCTCGTCGCCGCGATGGACGCGGTCCGCTCCATCACCGCTTCGGTCCTTTCCCTGCGGAAGAAGGAGGGCCTGCGCGTCCGCCTCCCGCTCGCGGAGGTCACCGTCGTGACGAGCGGCGCCGCGGCCCTCGAGCCGTTCGAGGCGATCCTGCGCGACGAACTGAACGTCAAGAGAGTCACCATCGTGGAGCTCGACGCGACGAGCGCCGAGCGCTTCGGCGTCACCTCCCGTCTCACCGTCAACGCCCGCGCCGCGGGACCGCGGCTGGGCAAGCGCGTGCAGGACGCGATCCGCGCGGCGAAGTCGGGCGACTGGTCCGAGGTCGACGGCGTCGTCACGGCCGGGGACATCGTTCTCGAGCCTCACGAGTACGACCTCGTCCTGGAGGCGTCCTCCGGCGCGGACGGCTCGGCCGTCGCCGTGCTTCCGAGCGGGGGCTTCGTCCTCCTCGACACGCGCGTGACTCCGGAGCTCGAGGCCGAGGGCATCGCGCGCGACATGATCCGCGCCGTCCAGGACACCCGGAAGGCGGCCGGTTTCGACGTGAGCGATCGGATCCGGCTCGACCTCGTCTTCGCCGACGGGGAGGATGCGGCGGCCGTCGAACCCTGGACGGGCGACATCGCTCGTGAGACGCTCGCGACGTCGCTCCGATCCGGTCTTCCGGGCTCGGGCCCCGTGGCGGACGCCGCGGAACACGTCGCGGTCATCGCCGCGGGGAAGTACGCCAATGTCGGCGATGTGACGATCGCCGTCGCCCGGATCGAGGGGAGCTCGGATGACTGAGGACGCCGAAGCGGTCTACCAGGCGCTGCTCGGACGGATCGGCGAGGGAGCGCCCCGCCGTCGACTCGAACCGACCCGTCGTGTCCTCGAGTTACTCGGCGACCCGCAGCGGTCGTTCCCGATCATCCAGATCGCCGGGACGAACGGGAAGACGAGCACGAGTCGGATCACCGAGAGCATCCTCCGGGCCTTCGGGCTGCGCACCGGGCTCTTCACGAGTCCGCACTTCGTCTCCTTCACGGAGCGGATCGCGATCGACGGCGAGCCGATCGCGGACGACGCGATCGCGGCCAATTGGGACGACATCCTGCCCTACGTCGAGATGGTGGATGCCGAGTTGGAGGCGGCGGGCGAGAAGCGCCTGACGTTCTTCGAGGTCCTCACGGTGCTCGCGTTCGCCTCGTTCGCCGACGCACCCGTCGACGTCGCCGTGATCGAGGTCGGCATGGGCGGGGAATGGGACTCCACCAATGCGGCGGACGCGGCCATCGCCGTCTTCACGCCGATCGGGATGGACCATGCGGCGCAGCTCGGCAACACGGTGCGGGAGATCGCCCGCACGAAGGCCGGCATCATCAAGCCGGGCGCCGTCGTGGTCACGGCCCCGCAGGTCCCGGAGGCGCTCGAGGAAATCGAGAGAGCCGCAGGGCTCAGCGACGCCACGCTCGTCCGAGCGGGAGCCGAGTTCGACCTCGAGGACGATCGGGTCGCAGTCGGAGGCCAGCTCATCAGCGTGCGCGGTCGGGCCGGGACGTACGACGAGCTGTACCTGCCGCTGTACGGAGACCATCAGGGCGTCAACGCATCGGTCGCGATCGCCGCGGTCGAGAGCTTCATCGGCGGCGGCACCGTGCCGCTCGCTGCCGAGCCGCTCGGCGACGGCGTCGGCTCCGCCACCTCCCCGGGCCGACTGCAACTCATCGGAGCCGACCCGACAGTTCTCGTCGACGCCGCACACAATCCGCACGGAGCCGCGTCGCTGGTCGCCGCGCTGCAGCGCTACTTCGACGCCGAGGAGATCGCCTTCGTCGTCGGTGTGCTCGCGGACAAGGACGCGGCGGGGATCCTCGCGACGCTGTCGCCGATCGCGAGCCGCTTCCACCTCACCCAGCCGGAGTCGGACCGGTCGATTCCGTGGGAGGACCTCACGAGCATCGCTCGTGCCGTCGGCGGCGTGGAGGCCGAGGGCTATGAGCGCATCGAAGACGCCCTCGACGACGCGAGGACGTGGGCGGCGGCGGGCGAGAAGCGCCTGGTCGTGGTCACGGGCTCGATCGTGCTCGGGGGTGAGGCCGCCGCGTTCGCGGAGGACGAGGGGTGGAAACCGTGAGCTCGGTCCGCTCGGCCGGTCGCCCGCGATCGGTCCGCGGTTCGTTGCTGTCGATCGTCCTCGGTTTCGAGGTCATCGTCGTCTTCCTCGGTGCGCTCGTCGCGTTCGGGCTGGGCGCGCTCGAGCCGGCCGTCGCATTCATCGGCGGGGGAGTGCTCGTGCTCGCCATGGTCGTGACGCTGGGACTCGTGCGCTTCCCGATCGGCGCCGTCATCGGCACCGTTGTGCAAGCCGCTATCGTTGCTACCGGCTTCCTCGTCCCGGTCATGTTCTTCATCGGGGGGACGTTCGCGGCGGTGTGGGTGTACTGCCTCGTCGTCGGCACCGGGATCGACCGGAGGAACGCGGCCACCGAGACCAGCACGGAAATCTGAGGAGAAGTTCATGGACGTCGAAGAAACCCTCGTCCTCGTCAAGCCCGACGGGGTCGCTCGTAACCTGACCGGTGAGATCCTGCGCAGGATCGAGGCGAAGGGCTACTCACTCGTCGACATCCGGATGATCGAGCCGGATCGTGCGCTGCTCGCGGCGCACTACGCCGAGCACGAGGGCAAGCCGTTCTACGAGCCG
>CAKTZW010000346.1 GCA_934636065.1 uncultured Labedella sp. | reverse complement strand
GAGCGCGCGTTCGTCTTCGCCTCGACCCGGGACGTGCCGGCGAACGTGACCTTCCGCCGGGAGCCGAGCTCCGCGCTCGTCTCGCGCGGGGAGCGCTTCGACCTCGTCCTGTCGAATCATGTCCTGCACCACCTGGGCCCGGACGACCTCGCGGCGGTCGTGAGCGACTCGGCCGCACTCGCCCGCCGGCTCGTCGTCCACAACGACATCGAGCGCGGCCGCCTCGCGTACGCCGGCTACCAGGTCGGCATCACTCCCCTCGCCCCGGGATCCTTCCTCCGCACGGACGGGCTGCGCTCGATCCGCCGCAGCTACACCGCACCGGAACTCGCACGGGTCCTACCCGCCGGGTGGCGAGTGGAGCGTCAACCGCCCTTCCGGCTGCTCGCCCTCTACGAGAGCCCCGGCGACGCCGAGTCCGGGACCGGCGGACCGTGATCGACGTCCTCGTCGTCGGCGCCGGGGCGGCCGGTCTCTTCGCCGCGGCCGCGTTCGCGCGCGCCGGTCTCGAGGTCGAGGTGTGGGAGAAGCGCGAGGAGCGTCGCCCCCTGTCCCGAGCGATCGGGGTGCACGCACCGGCGCTGCGTGCGCTCGAGGCGGTCGGCGCGGCCGATCCCCTCGTCGCGGAAGCTGTGCTCGTGCGCCGGGGGCACGCGCGCGTCTCGACCGTCGTGGGGGCCGGCGCCCGACCGCGTCCGGTGGGGACGGTGTCGTTCGACCGGGTCTCGGCGCGGTTCCCCTTCGTCGCGACTCTGCCGCAGCACCGCACCGAGGCCATCCTCGCCGAGGCGGTGCGCGCGGCGGGAGCTCAGGCCGTGCACTACGGGCGCGAGGTCGTCGGAATCGCACCCGACGCCCGCGGTGTCACCGTGCGGGCGGAAGCGGCGCACTCCCCGACGGCCCATGCGGCGCCGGCGGAGGTGCGGGCCCGCTTCGTCGTCATCGCGGACGGATCGGAGAGCCCCGCACGCCGTCGCCTCGGTGTGCGGACTCACGGACGCGTGTACGGGGACCACTACCTGATGGGCGACGTCGCCGACCCGACGGGAGACGGCGACGACGCCGTCGTGACCCTCACACCACACGGCGTCGTGGAGTCGTTCCCCCTGCCCGGCGGGGTGCGGCGCTTCGTCGTCCACACCCCCGTGATGCTCGCGGACGGGGAACAGTCCCGAGCCGGCGACTCCCCCGCGGCCCACGCGCTCGCGCGGCTCGTCTCCACGCGCACGGGCGTCACGCCCGACCCTGCGACGGCCACGATGGTGAGCGCGTTCGGGGTGCGCCGCTCGCTCGCGGAGCGCTTCGTCGTGGGCTCGCGGGTCGCCATCATCGGTGACGCCGCGCACGAGATCAGTCCGATCGGCGGTCAGGGCATGAACCTGGGGTGGCTCGACGTCGCGGCCCTCGTCCCGGTCGTCGTCGCGCTCCTCGGGGGTCGCGACTCATCGATACCGACGCTCGCCCCGACGGGCGCGGACCCGCTGGACGCGCTGGGCGTGTGGGAACGCCGGCGCCGCCGCGCCGCTGCCGGTGCCGCCCGCCAGGCCGAGATCAACATGGCCGTGAGCGCCCCCGGCAGTGCGCTCGCGCTGCACGCGCGCGGTCTCCTGCTCGAGCGGGCGCTCCGCGGCGCCGGCGCCGACAGGCTCGGGCGCGTCTATGCGATGGGCGGGGACGCCGGCGTCCCGACGGTCGGCTCGTGACGGCCGGTCAGCGCGGCGAGCGCCGCGGTCGCGCTGACCCCGGCGGCGGCGAGAAACGCCGGTGGGTGTCCGCCCGCACCGACGATCGCCCCGAGCGCCACGGCCCCGATCGCCTGGCCGAGGATGAGGGTGACGAAGAGCAGCGCGGTCCCGGTCGGGGCGCGCTCCGCATCGAGTCGTGCGGTCCAGGCGATGAGCGCTCCGCTGCCGGCCGTGTAGGCCCAGCCGAAGACGACGCACGCGAGGAGGACGAGCGGGGGCGTCCCCGCTCCGGCGGCGACCGTGACCGAGGCGGCCGCGATGAGGACGGCCGTCGCCGCCCACAGGACGGGCGGCGGGGTGCGGTCGGTCCAGCGAGCCGAGACGATCACGGCGGACCCGCCGATGCCGAGCGCGACCCACGCGAGGATCGAGACGATCTCGTCCGCACCGGCGTCGACGAGGAGGGTGCGCGTGAAGGTCCAGACCCCGGCCGACCCCGCACCCATGAGGATCGCGCCCCCGATCACCCGGGCGTGCTGCCGGAACCAGGACGCGGGTGGGAACAGCCGCGCCGCGGCGCTGCGCGTGCCCGCCGTCGCTCGAGCGGCGCCCTCCGGGCCGCGGAATTCGGGTCTCCGGACGCTCAGGAGCGCGACCGCGGCGGCGCCGATGGCGACGACGGCGGCGATCGCCCAGGAGAGCCGCCAGTCCGGCAGGAGCACGAGTGCGAGGATCCCGGCCGCAACGAGACCCGGTCCGGTTCCCGCGTTCACGACGGCCTGAGACCGCGCGCGCGTCGGCTCCGGCGCCGTCCGCTGCACGAGGGCGACGAGGGCGGGAGACGCCGTGCCGGCGCCCGCGGAGCCCAGGACCGCGAACACGGCGAACACCGGGGTGGAGCCGGCGAGCGCCATGCCGACGGCCCCCGTTCCCGCCGCGAGCGCGGAGACGACGACGAGGGACCGCGCGCGGGTGGAGGCGCGGAGGAACCCGGCGAGAGCGCCGACGCAGTACATGATCGACGCCCCGCCCGAGATGGCGCCGGCGACGACGGCATCGAAGCCGAGCTCCTCCTGGACGTCCGGGAGGTAGAGGCCGTAGGCGAGCCGGACGAGGCCGTAGGTGGCCGCGATGAGCGCGGTGCCCGCCGCCACGAGGACGCCCGGGCGATCGGCTAGTATCGAAAACGACCGTTTCACATTTTCGAGTCTAGGGTGCTGTCATGCCGATCCGCGAGCGCACCGAGCGGAAGCTCCTCGACGCCGCCGACGAGCTCTTCTTCACGCGCGGGATCGCGGCGACCCCGATCGACGCGGTCCTCGAACGCGCGGGCGTCTCCGCGGCGACGCTGTACCGCGGCTTCCCGAGCAAGGAGGCCCTCCTGGCCGCCGCTCTCGACCGCCGGCATCGCACATGGATCGATTCGTGGGAGGGAGCGATCGCACGCTCCGACGGAGACGAGTCCCGGCTCCTCGCGGTCTTCGACGCCCTCGACGACTTCCGCGCCCGGCCGGCCGGCTCCCGCTGGTGCGCGTTCCTCGGAGCGGCCGCCGAATACACCGACGCCCCCGCCGAGGTCGCGAGCGCCGTGCGCCGGGACACGGACACGCTGCGCGCTCGTCTCACCGAGCTCGCCGTCCCGGTCGCCGACCGTGGAGCCGCGGCGCTCGGCGAGCAGCCGGGCCGCCCGGGCCGCCCACCCGTCCCCGCACACCACGCCGACCGGCTCCTCCCCCGCCAGTACCCGGGCCACCTCGGACCGGGGTAGGCCCGCGGTACTTCCGTCGGTGGTGGCCAGCAC
>CAKTZW010000345.1 GCA_934636065.1 uncultured Labedella sp. | reverse complement strand
ATCCGAGGACGACGACGTCGGCGGTGCGGTGGTGCTTCGCCTTGAGCATGACGCGCTTGCCCGGCGCATAGGCGGCCGCCAGGGGCTTCGCGACGACGCCGTCGAGCCCCGCGCCCTCGAACTCCTCGAGCCACCGTCGCGCGATCGCGACGTCGAGCGTGGTCTGCGTCAGGTGCACCGGCGCCTCGACCCCCGACATCATGGCCTCGAGGGCCGCGCGACGATCCGCGAACGGCGCATCGAGCAGGCTCTCGCCGTCCCGTTGCAGGAGGTCGAAGGCGACGAAGGAGGCGGGAGTCTGCTCCGCGAGCAGTCGCACCCGGCTCGCGGCGGGGTGGATGCGCTGAGACAGCGCCTCCCAGTCGAGCTTCTCCCGGCCGGGCTCGCCCACGCGGACGACGATCTCGCCGTCGACGACGGTGCCGGGCGGCTGCGCGCCGAGGGTCTCGACCAGTTCGGGGAAGTACCGGGTGAGGGGCTTCGAGCCCCGACTGCCGAGTTCGACGGCGCCGTCGTCGCCCACGTACACGATGCTGCGGAACCCGTCCCACTTCGGCTCGTAGGAGAGCCCGCCGTCGATCGCGTCCGGCTCCGGCACGGCGTCCACCGCCTTCGCGAGCATGGGGGAGACGGGGTCGTCGATCGTAAGGCTCATGCGACCATCCTGCTCGGGACGCCGCCGTCGCACCAGGCCGTGACGGGGGCCGTGCCGTTCTGCAAGGCCCGGAGGTGCGTGGCGGCGCCGCCGTAGACTGGCGGCCCGTTCGGCGCCCGCCCGGCGACCGAGCATCCGCCGCTTCACCCGGAGGTGCCGTGCCCCTCGATCCCTTCTTCGCCGACCGACTGCGCACGCATCGCGCCTACCTCATCCGCACCACCCTGCAGGGATACGCCGAGCGCTGGGGCTGGCCGTGGCTCGCCCGGCTCGCGGTGCGGCTCGCGCCGCCCCCGCCGCCGGCCCACGCGGCGGCGACGTCCGCTGCCTCGACCAAGCCGAAGCCCGCGGCCGCCGCGGAGGGCTCCGGACTCGGCACGGCCGTCACCGAGGGGTCCCCTCCCGCCCGCGACGCGGCTCACGCGCGGACGGGCTCGAGTCCGGCGGCGAAGCCGACGAAGACCAGGAGGAAGCCGTCGCGCGCGGCACACCGGAAGGCGGCCGTCGCCTGGGACCGGAAGGAGCTCGCCGCCGTCGGTCGGCCGGGTCCCGACGTGCGGATCGAGGAGCACGTCATCCCCGTGCCGGGGCGCCGGGACGTCCGGGTGCGCATCTACCGTCCCGAGCTCGCCGACGCGGAGCCCGTTCCCGACGCTCCGCCCGTCCCGGCGACCCTCGCGTTCTACGGCGGCGGATTCCGGATCGGCGGCATCGACTACCCGACGACGGACGCGGGCTTCCGGCTGCGGGCCTTCGACGCCGGCATCGCCGTGGTCGCCGTCGACTACTCCCTCGCGCCCGAGCACAAGTTCCCGACGGCCGTCGAGCAGGGCTACGCCGCGCTCGAGTGGCTCGGGTCCGAGGCGGAGCGGCTCGGCATCGACCGCGACAGGCTCGCGATCTCGGGCATCTCCGCCGGTGGAAACATCGCCGCCGCCGTCACGCTGCTCAACCGGGACCGCGCGGGCGTCCCCCTGCGTCTGCAGCTCCTCGAGGTCCCGGTCGTGGATCTCACGGGCCGTCACATCGACCTCGGTCCCGTACGCGCGATGGGCGTGCCGACTTTTCTCGCGGTGCGCGAGCTGCGCTCGGTCTCGCGAACCTATCTGCCGTCGCCGTCCGATGCACGCGACCCGCTCGCCTCGCCGTTGCTCGCGTCGTCGCACGCGGGTCTCCCGCCCGCCCACATCCTCACCGCCGAGTACGACGCGCTCCGCGGCGAGGGCGCGGCGTACGGCGCGGCCCTCCGCGCCGCGGGAGTCGAGGCCACGGTCGTCCGCTACCTCGGGATGACGCACGACACGCCGGTCTTCCTCGGCGCGGTCGCGGCCGCGCGCCGCTGGCACCGGGACGTCGTCTCCGCCTTCCGCACGCTCCACGACGACGCGTCCTGACGGTCTGCGGTAGCACGGGGGTCGGAGGGTGCCAACCCCGCGAGACCACGGTGCGACGCGCCTAACGTGGCCGGCGAACGGAGGGGGCGCCCGGCCTCCCCGCGGAGGAGGAGACCATGAAGGCCATCGTGTGGCACGGCATCGGCGACATCCGGCTCGACGACGTCGAGCGGCCGACCATCCAGCACCCGGAGGACGCGATCGTGCGCATCACGCGCAGTGCGATCTGCGGGACCGACCTGCACTTCGTCCGCGGCACCATGGGGCCGATGAAGGAGGGCACGATCCTCGGTCACGAGGCCGTCGGCGTCGTCGAGGAGACCGGCGAGAACGTGCGCGGCTTCAGCCCCGGTGACCGCGTCATCGTCAACTCGACGGTCTCCTGCGGCGCCTGCCGCTACTGCCGGGAGGGGCACACGGCGCAGTGCGACGTCGCCAACCCCAACGGTCCGACCGCCGGAACGTGCTTCTTCGGCGGACCGGAGTCGACCGGCCCCGTGAATGGACTGCAGGCGGAATACGCCCGCATCCCGTGGGCCCGGAACACGCTCATCCCGATCCCCGACACGCTCAGCGACGAGGACGCGATCCTCCTGTCGGACATCCTGCCGACCTCCTGGTTCGGCGCCGAGCTCGGCGCGATCTCGCACGGCGACGTCGTCGCCGTCTTCGGCGCCGGCATCGTGGGCCAGCTCGCGATCGCGTCCGCGTGGGCGATGGGCGCGGCCCGGGTCATCTCCATCGACGGGATCGACACCCGCCTCGCGCAGTCGCTCGAGCAGAACGCCGAGGTCGTCGACTTCAACGCCGAGGACCCGGTGGAGGCGATCATGTCTCTCACGAACCAGATCGGGGCGGACGTCGTCATCGACGCTGTCGGCGTCGACGCGCAGGCGCCCAAGACGGGGCCGGCGGCCGAGCACGCCCGCGAGGACGCGGGCCAGTTCGCCGCGGAGGTCGAGCAGGTCGCGCCGGAGCAGAACCCCGACGGCGACACCTGGGTCCCGGGCGACGCGCCGACGCAAGCGGCCCAATGGGCCGTGCAGGCTGTGGCCAAGTATGGTCGCATCAGCATCATCGGGGTCTACCCGCCGACCCTGACGTCGTATCCCATCGGCGAGGCGATGAACAAGAACCTCACGATCCGGGCCGGGAACTGCGATCACCACACCGTCACCCGGCCGCTGCTCGACCTCGTCGAGTCGGGCGTGCTCGACGTCTCGGCGTTCGTGACGCAGCACGAGGAGCTTCCGTCCGCGATCGACGCCTACCGCGCGTTCGACCGCCGCGAACCCGGCTGGACCAAGGTCGCCCTCGAGGTGGCCTGAGCCGACCTCGAGGTGGCTCGGCGTCGCTCGTCCCCAGCAGACGCCGGCCCACCGCCGGTCGCGCCGATCGGCCCTGATCAGGAGGGCGGCGGCGCCGGCGTCCGGCCGGGTG